>NZ_JBFRTQ010000120.1:0-12919 GCF_041474195.1 Vibrio sp. 10N.222.52.C3
CCATGCTCGGCGCACAAATAAGTAGCCGAGCACATAACTGCACTCGGCTATCAATCATTCACTCAAAAATCTAAAAGCAATTATGCCAATAACAGAGCTTGCAGGTCAGCTAAAGACTTAACTTGATAATGAGGGTTAATACCTGCTGGTGCTGCTTTCTCTTGGCTGTTCAACCAACACGTCTCAATACCAAAATCCAAGCCGCCTAAAATATCTGAATGCGGGTTATCTCCGACCATCAATACGCGTTGTTTTGCTGGTAAGCCAACAAGCTTGTGTGCATGTTCAAAGATTTCAGCGTCTGGTTTCGCGACACCGACTTCTTCAGAGATGATCACATGGTCAAAGTAATCTGTCATGCCTGTGCGTTCTAAACGTATAGATTGCAGCTCGGTAAACCCATTCGTGATGATACCCATGTTCACTTTGCCTTTTAAAGACTCCATCAACTCTTTTGCACCTGGGAGCAGAGAACAGATATCCGCCATTGCGGTCAAAAATGCACTATTTAGTTCTGCTGTTGTTGTCTCTAACTTTGTTGCCCAGCTTTCAAAACGCGCGTGCTTCAGTTGAGCTGCCGTAATGCGGCCATCTTGATAATCTACCCAAAGTGGTAAATTAACCTCTTGGTAAACCGAATAATCCTGTTCACTAAAGTCCACACCAAAACGGGAGAACATCAGCTTCATTCCTTGAAAAGCATCAAAGTGGAACAAGGTTTCATCCGCATCAAAGAATATCCAATCGTACTTCATTTTCTGTCCTGTTATTCGCGTTGTTGAGCAGTGCTGTGTTTGTTTTTATCGTAGTTTTGCTTAATTTTTCTCTTCGCCTTGTAGGCTGGCAATCACTTTACTCGTAAATCTGTGAGCCTGTATATAAATCTAATAATTTATAGAAAACAAGCAGCAAGTCATGATGTATCGCAAATTTTGCCACATATTAAACCAATACCATACAAAAAATACATTTAAGTACCGGGAGGTATTATGAAGCACTTTTTACCATCGTCTGTCATGCTTACCCCTTTTCTTGTCAAATACTATGACGAGGAGACAGAAGACACGCTTGATTCTGAAGAGTCACAAGAACCTCAAATTGAATGCAGTGACGACTCAGATAAAACGTCGACACAAGCCTAACTAGAGCAGCTTTCAATGAAAAAGCTTACTTTTCATTGTTATAGAGCACCATTCTGCCCTTAGTTGAATCAATTTATCACTATCCATTACTGACAAAGAACACAGCCAAAATCCATGAAAACGATTGCTATATGAGCCCTATCACAGCGACCAGCCACAAAGTGGTAGTTCGGAATCAAAGTTGTTCCAGATCAATGGTCGACCACTTGAATCCCGACAACATGTAGGAAATTAAAAATCATAATTAACGGAGTTTTCCAATGTCTACTGCATTTTACATCCCTACAATCAACTTCATGGGTACTGGCTGTCTGAAGGATGCTGCTGATAGTATTCAGTCTCAAGGCTTTAAAAAAGGTCTGATCATTACTGATAAGATCCTGAATCAAATTGGCGTAGTTAAGCAGGTACAAGACCTTCTTAGCCAGCGTGGCGTAGACGCAGTTGTATTCGACGGCACTCAACCAAACCCAACCATCACTAACGTGAACGATGGTCTAGAATTGCTGACTGACAACGATTGTGATTTTGTTGTTTCTCTAGGTGGCGGTTCTCCACACGACTGTGCAAAAGGTATCGCTCTGGTTGCTTCTAACGGCGGCAAGATTGCAGATTACGAAGGTGTCGATCAATCTGAAAAACCGATGATGCCTCTTATCGCTATCAACACGACTGCGGGCACCGCTTCAGAAATGACACGTTTCTGCATCATTACTGACGAAGCTCGTCACATTAAGATGGCTATCGTTGATAAGCACACAACACCGCTTATCTCAGTAAACGATCCTGAGTTGATGCTTGCTAAACCTGCATCATTAACTGCTGCAACGGGCATGGACGCGTTAACGCACGCTATTGAAGCTTACGTTTCAATCGCAGCAACGCCAATTACCGACGCTGTAGCAATTAAAGCAATCGAACTTGTGCAAGCGCACCTAAGAACAGCAGTAACGCACGGCGAAGACATTGAAGCTCGCGAGCAGATGGCTTACGCACAGTTCATGGCGGGTATGGCATTCAACAACGCTTCTCTTGGTTATGTTCACGCAATGGCGCACCAACTGGGTGGTTTCTACGATCTTCCACACGGTGTATGTAACGCTATCTTGCTTCCACACGTTCAACGCTACAACGCGCAAGTTTGCCCTGAGCGTCTACGTGATGTTGCAAAAGCAATGGGCGTGAATGTTGAAGGCATGACAGCAGAACAAGGCGCAGAAGCGGCTATCAACGCGATTGTTCAACTTGCAAACGACGTGAACATCCCAACAGGTATCGCTCAACTTGGTGCGAAACTAGAAGACATCCCAACGCTGTCTGACAATGCACTGAAAGATGCTTGTGGTTTCACCAACCCTAAACAAGCAACTCACGAAGAGATCTCAGCGATCTTCGAAGCGGCAATGTAACTCTCAGTAGTGGCATCCTCTTGAGGAGCTTCCGTATAGAAGCGTTATAAGAGAGCAACTTTATATTCTAGTTTTAGTGCGGGCTTACCACTGGTGAGCCCGCTTTTTTATCGAGTGACATCACACTTAAAAAGTGAAACAGATCACACATTCAAACAATAGCACTCGTTATTTTCGAAGACCGTACTACTCCCCGCACAATCAACATCTTTCTTGTTGCTAAAAACACTCTGATTAATTGTCTTTATTTATCTTGGTGTTATATGACCGGTGAAATATCAGCCAAACAAATATATACCAAGCCTTAATATTCTTATAAAAAAATGGCCACTTTGCGCACCTTGCACAACTGAAATTCGTTTCCTAGCTTTCATATGCAACAACTCTATACAACGTCAGTTTAGGATGAACCAATGAAAAAGAACCCACTCACTATTGTGCTAGGGCTAAGCGCTAGTGTGAGTCTGGTCGGGTGTTTTGACGACTCAGATACAGACTCATCTAGTGATACCAGCTCTTATAGTGTGACAGCCATTGACGGTTATCTTCGTGATGCCACTATCTGGCTGGATCTCAATAAGAACTACGTTTTAGATAGCGGAGAGCCCACCGCCACATCGGGAGAAGGTGGTGTTGCTGAGTTAGATGTCAGCGGTATCAATAACCCCTCCCAATACCCGGTTGTGGTACAGGCGATCGCAGGACAAACCATTGATGAAGACCAAGGCCCAGTCACAAAAAGCTACGTGATGTCAGCACCAGCAGGAGAAACCGCTGTCACTCCACTTTCTACACTCGTACATAACACATTAGAGCAAGACTCTAGCCTTTCCATAGAAGATGCAACCCAACAAGTCGCGACTCAATTGGGTATCGACGTCGATGATGTTCTCGGAGATTTCTTAGAAGGTGATGGCGCACCAAAAGCCGCCTATGCCGCTGAAAAAATCGTTGAATTAGGTGTGCTGCCAGCAGATCCAGAAGATCTGCAAAAAGCGACAGAAGAAGGCTCCTCTGAAGCAGGCAAGTTCAGCATTGTGGTTGCTGGAGTCAACGAAGAAATCAAAGCCATTCTCGATACCATTGATGACGAGCAAACCCCAGACCAAATCAAGGATAACTTAGAAAATACTGCCGACATCGTCATTGCCGATGAAGACGGAGACGGCGTCAAAGATAGCGTCGACGAGTTCTTAGGTAACCCTAATGAATGGGTTGACGCCGACGGCGATAGCTTGGGTGACAACCTTGAAGACCTCTATCCAAATGACAGCGATAACGATGGTTACAGCAATGATATGGATGAATTCCCGAACGACGACACGCGTGCTGGCGATGACGACAACGATGGCTATAACAACCTCGATGATGAATACCCAACAGATCCAACACGAGCTGGGGATTCCGACGGTGACGACATCGATAACATAGATGATCAGTACCCTAACGACACCGACAACGACGGCTACGACAATGACGTCGACATGTATCCAAATGACAACACCCGCGCGGGTGATGACGACGATGATGGTTACGACAACTTAGATGATGACTATCCAAGCGATGATACACGCTCGGGTGACTTAGACAATGATGGCATCGATAACCTTGATGATAACTGCATAAACACTGCGAATGCTGACCAAGCCGACTCGGACAACGATGGCGTTGGCGACGCGTGTGCAACCAGCATAGTGTTAACTTGGGATAGCACCAATTGGGATGATAGCAACTGGCAGTAAACGCCTGCTCACCGAATACGGATATATAAGGAATTTAACATGAACACCACCATGAAACTTGTGTTGGCAACAGCAGTTAGCAGCGCGTTTACGTCGAGTGCATTCGCTGAGGTGCCAAATACTTTTACCGCCAATACTCCTGCTAAAGCGAGCGAGGTGAATGCAAACTTCACCGCGCTTGACCAAGATATCTCATCCTTAGGCTCTGAGGTTGATGATTTAACGGATGAGGTGGAATCTATCGAGGCGAGAGTTACCAGTTTGGAAGGCTCTGGCGTTTCGTCAGATGCCTATTCGACCGTCGATATAAACTGTAATGACGACGCTGATTCTCTGAAAGATGCACTTGAAGACTCTCGCAATACCACCACCAGAACGACTTATAACGTCACAGGCTCATGTAATGCGGTATTCATTGTTCGTAATGACGTAAAAATTGTCGGTGTGAGCAGTGCCAGTATTCTTGCTGGTACCACTGAAGACGAACCAGAAGCAGTTTTCATTGATGGTCAATCCAGTGTGAGGCTCCAAGACATCACCCTTGACGGGATGCTCTTCGCCAGAAACAGTTCATCAGTACGCTTCGACGATGTAACTTTACCTACGGCGGTGATTGATGGTGATGAATATCAAACTAACGTAACAATTCGAACCTCTTATCTAAGAGTCAATTCAGGTTCAGTGAATAATCTCGCGCTACACCTCAACCGCAACGCCAGCGTTGATATTCGTAGTAGTATTACAGGTAACGCTCCTCAAGCTATCGCCGATGCAAACTCTAGCCTTGTGGTTGATAGTGGTGACGTATCCTTTACTAACCTAGAGGCTATAGGTAGTTCGTTTGTTTATGTTTCAAATCTCGTCGCAGAGAATGTCGTTGTTGAGGCTGGATCGACTCTAGAAGCCGATGAACTCACAGTGAGTAATGAACTGGAAGCATGGGGTAACTCACGAATCTCGGTTTGGGGCGATGCCACCATCACAAACGAAACTTACATCTCCCAAGCTAGCTCTTTTGTGTCAGATGGTGATGTTTCAAGTGGCGTTTTCGAATGTGAATCCAACTCGATGTTCCAGGTTCTCGGTAATCTAACTGTGACCGACACCTTTGAATGGGATGACTCCAATACCAGTGGCTTGAGCCTACAGCGTGGTTGCCACGGGCAATACGGGGTCAATGAAGAGAATGGCGGTACTTTTAATGGCTCATTAATTAAAGATAACTACTCGGCATTAGTAGACGGCCAATATATGGAGATAATTCCGAACTAATTCGCGCTAAAGGCGTAAACGATATTCTCTATATTAAGTCGGGAAAGCAACGCTCTTCCCGGCTTAACTATTCTATTTACTCAATTTGGACAACAACTCTTCACCAAAATACGAATTACCTGTTACTTCAGTCAACCAATCATTCACCGACAGCAAAGAAACAAACACGGCAGGTTGGTGATGTTCATAATAATCCCATTTAACGGTCTCTGGAATGTAACCATGATTAATACCCACTAACTCCCCATGTTGGTTATACACGCCGCCTCCCGACATGCCGATACGAACTAAACCAGTAGATGCAGACATTGTGCACCCTTGCCAAGTTGCGACATTAATCTCACCAATGTAATAACCACCGTTAACCGTTGGCTCACGCGTCATTGGATAACCAATATGAGCGACAAACTCGCCACGAAATACTACCCCCAGTTTGGATGACTGTTTGCCTGGGACGTTTAATTAATGCCACATCGCATTCAGGATGATAAATCACCTCCAGATCTAAATTGTCGAGCACATGCTTATTATGTTTTGCCGTTAACACCCAATCTTCATCTAGTCTAACGGTACTTGCTTCAATGGTATGAATAAGCGGGACTCCATAAGTAATCTTCTGATTTTGTTGCATAAAACCCTCTTTATGGGGTTTTGTTGCAGAAGAGAAACCATTGCTACAGCCAACCGACGCACCACACAATAACAGCATGAGTACATTCGATTTTGTAGACATAACACCCTCCGACTTTTCATTTATCGAGTTTCAAGGATGCTGCACCATTAAGGCTAGCCAAAAAGATGAAAGGTAACTAAACAACCGCATGCAGTTAACAATTGCGCATAAGGGCGCTAAGTTGGAGAGTTTCACTATATTGCGAGGGTGTCTCTTTTCGTGGAGTGGGAGTGCAAATACTAATGCGGAAAGAAAAAGAGCATGCTCAGTGGTATGCTCTACCCCAAGCAATACCAACGATGGTTGGGAATGCGAGCTGTCCGAAGAACCACCAAGCTAGTCCCATAAATACGCCACCGAACAGAAACCAAACGATGCTTCCTATTGTTTTCATTCTGTATTCTCCAAATCTTTGAATGCTGTTTATTTGATATGCCGATTATGGCAATGCTTGCTCTAATACGTTCATTAGTGTGAGTCCGTTTTCTTTTATCTATCCAATCCCTTTCAAACCTTTATCCTCCTCGCTAATCACTAAAAAGTCGCATTGTTGCAATCGCTTAGTTATAGTTAAACTATTGATATATAGAATGACAAACAGGTTCCATTGAGTCGTAAGATAGCTAGCACCTCATTATTAGCATCACTTCTTGCATACTCCGCTCAAGCAGAGGAGCAAAATGAGTGCCACAGTCAGCCGTTAGAAGACGCCCCTGTCGAAAAAGCTTACCATTTCCTGAACAGTAAATTTTGCCAACCCGCTCTGTGGTTTGATAGTTTTTTTGTTGATGACCGCATTACCGAAGATGCCAGAGCTGGAACGTCCGTCCGTTGGTATAACGATTTTATTTACTCGGAAGGTGGCGATGTCGACTACTCAACAAAACTCAAGGCGCGTCTGCATCTTCCTTTTGTGAGTAAACGCCTAAAGTTGATCTACGAGTCTGTCAGCGATGAAGAGTTCTTGGATTTTTTCCCGAATGATTCAGATGAATTGGACAGTGCGTTAGGCCTACGTTACGATGCTTATGCCAAGGGCTATAGCAGCTTCAATATTAAGGCAACATTGCAACCGCGTATCGAAGCTCGCTACCTATTTACCTACCCTCTCACCACCGATGCCGTATTCAGGCTGACCCAACGTGTATATCAAGAAAAACAAGAGACTGGTGAGATCAGCGACATCGACTTTGATCTTTCTTTAAGTGATGATTTCTTGGCTCGATGGTCAAGCTTTGCAGGATATAACGACGACCTTAAAGGTTGAAACTATGGTACAGGGCTAACCTTGTATCACTACCTTGCCCAAGATCAAGCACTTCAATATAGCGCCACGATTAATGCAACGGATGAGCCTCATAATCATTACGAATACGCTCAGGTTTCGGTTACCTACCGACAAAACGTATGGAAAGAGTGGCTGTTCTACGAACTCATCCCTCGTTATCAATGGGAACGAGAACCTCATGAGAAACACACCGAAGAAGCCAACATCACCCTTAGACTTGAAGTCTTGTTCAACAATGTCTAGTGAGTGTTTGTGAGATTGGGGCATCGTTAGATAGAAAACGAGGCACAAAAAAGCACATCATGTGATCTGCTTTTTCAGTTCTATATAAGGCTTAAACTGTAGTCTTAACCCTTGTAGTTTCTTACTCGTGCCGCTTCTGCTTCACGCTTGTCGACAACGGTTTTACCGATTGGCGCCAATGAGATAACCGCGAGCTTAAGGTGCTGAATCGCAAACGGAATACCTATAATAGTAATGAAACACGCTACTGCTGACATGATGTGACCAATCGCCAACCAGATCCCCGCAAATAAGAACCAAATAACGTTACCAATCACACCTAGCGGGCTCGTGCCGATGTCCATTTCATTGGTTAGCTCATCACGCGAAATCGCTTCCTGACCAAATGGGAAGAATGAGAAGTTACCCATAACAAAACATGCTCTACCCCATGGAATACCAACGATGGTTAGGAATGCGAGCAGTCCGAAGAACCACCAAGCTAGTCCCATAAATACGCCACCGAACAGAAACCAAATGATGTTTCCTATTGTTTTCATTCTGTATTCTCCAAATCTTGTAATACTGTTTATTTCATATGCCGAGTAAGGCAATACTTGTTCTAATAGGTTCATTATTGTTGAACCTTTATGAACCGTTTATGAATCACTTACATTTTATGTGATTGATACACGCCACGAAACGTCAAATCCGCATAGGGCTCATCGATTTTATTTGATACCATGCTCTTAGATTTTTAGTACCACAAAGCTAAACAGCTACAATAGCTATAACAACTAATTGAAGGCCGAATTTATGAACAACACTGAGCAACCTAAAAAGAAAATGAAAAACTGGGTGCCAATCGTCTTCTTCGGACTTCTCAGCACAGTCCCAGTGTTCATGTTCTTAGTTGATGTGTACATCAACCAGTATATGTAACAGAGCCGGACATCCTAGCTATATAAATGGATATAAGAACCCTTTCCTGTATCCATTTCAGTTCCAATTAGATCAGTTCTTCTTCAGCCAGCTCTTCGTTAATCAAATCAGCTCTTCGCTAATAAAATCTAGAATGTCTATCAGCTCATGATCAGGCAAATTTAGTAGGTTATCCCCTACATACCATTCAATCTTACATTGGTTTGGCAACTCACTGATCGCTGGGTTTCCTATCCAAATCTTGTGTTTCTTCGCTATGTTATCTCTCACAATAATGCCGTCTTCATAGCTCACAGGTAAATATAGGTGAAGCATGTTGACCTGCGGTTGCTGCGGATTAACAGTGAACTGAGGATAGTCTAATAAGATTTGGTAGATCTGTTTTGTTCGCTCAAACAGTGATGGCATCAACTCTAATCGCTCATCAAACTGCATTGCTGCTGAAACCACATAAGGCGTTCGGTGATAAACATTGCCACCTTGGCGCTTCATCCACGCAGATGCTTTCGCTACAAAGGCTTTATCGCCCAACAATAACGAACCACCAAGGCCATTGAGACCTTTGTACAGCGAAACATAAGCACTATCGAAGCCCTGAGCAATCTCGCTGTATGACTTTTGGTAATAGGCGCCGCATTCCCACAAACGCGCACCATCCATATGAAGGTGAATTGATTGTTCTTTGCAGTACTGCTTGATCGCTTCAAGCTCATCCCATTCTGGTAATTGGCCGCCGATTTCACGCATGGGTAATTCATATAGAGCGGCTGCAATCTCATCAGGCCACGCCTTTAAGTCATCAACATTCCAAGTGCGAAATACGTTGCCAACGGGAAGTACATTGAAGCGGTTTTGGAGCTGATACCCTTGGCGTTCATGACGCATGATATGACTCGATTCATGCATCGCCACTACAGGGTTTCTCTTCTCTTGGCACGCAATTTCTAATGCTGTTGGTTGATTCATGGTGCCGGTAATCACAAATACAGCCGCTTCATAACCTAGCAGTTCCGCGACTTTGTTTTCGAAGCTCTCGATAAACTCACCATCGCCGTAGCTATCATGGCTCACATCGTGTGTCTCACACCATTCAGCCATCTGAGCGAATGTTTGTGCTGGAGTCGGTTCTAGGTGACCGGAAAGCAACAAATCACATTGTTGACGCAAGTCCATGCTCATAGTTTTTCCTTTATTCATTATCGTTCTATGTAGGGTTATTGGATTATTTACGTTACCCACCAACGGTGACATAAAATGCCCATATTCGCTTTTACTATTCGTGAATAATTAGTTTTACTCAGTCATCGGCGGCTTATGCCAGGAATACTCAAATTGACGGATGTTTTATATAATTAAGTACCTAAAAACACACGCATCTAAATAGATAAGTATGGGCTAATTCGTTGTTGTTCAACCATTCTTCTATTATTGTATATCTATAATTCCAATAAATATTATTCGTTAATGGACAAAGAGGGCTATATGTCGAAAAATCGAGTCTTGGTGCTATTCGCCCACCCTTCTCAGCATCGCTCTGAAGCTAACAAACCCTTATTTGAACAAGCCAAACGCATTAACGGGGTTACCTGTGTCGACCTCTATGCTGAGTACCCAACCTTCAAGATCAACATCGATCGTGAACAGAAACGCCTGTTGGACCATGACATCATCATTTTTCAATTCCCACTATATTGGTACTCAACCCCCGCGATTCTTAAAGAATGGCAAGACCTTGTTCTCGAATATGGCTTTGCTTATGGCACCGACGGTAATGAACTGCAAGGTAAAAGCTTGTTATGCAGTATCACCGCTGGTGGCAAGAAAGATGCTTATCAGACAGACGGTTATAACCACTTCACCATACGTGAACTGCTTCACCCAATCGAACAAACAGCATCTTTGTGCGGCATGAACTACTTGGCCCCATTGGCTTTATTTGGTTCACGTACTGCGTTGGAAGAAGGCCGAATTCAAGATCACGTAAACAGCTATAAAACACTTTTAGAGGCTTTTGTTGCGGGCGAAGTCGACCTTAAAAAGGCAAGCAAGGCTGAAAAGCTAAACCATTACGTTGATGAACTGATGAGCAGAGGTTAAATCATGACAGGATATTTTCTACAAGCATTTATCTATTTGCTCGCGGCAGTCATCGCGGTCCCTATCGCTAAGAGATTTGGCCTCGGCTCTGTGCTTGGTTACCTGATTGCCGGTGTTGTGATTGGCCCAATTATTGGTTTAGTTGGCGAAGAGACGACAACCATTCAACACTTTGCCGAATTCGGCGTGGTTATGATGCTGTTCTTAGTCGGGCTTGAACTTGAGCCTAAGATGCTTTGGGCAATGAGAAACCGTCTTATGGGACTGGGTGGCCTGCAAGTTGGTGGTACTACCGCGATTGTAATGGGTATTGCTCTGTTCTTTGGGCAGCCTTGGACGATCGCACTGACTATCGGTTTGATCTTCGCACTGTCATCTACCGCGATTGTACTCCAAACCTTTAACGAAAAAGGGCTATCCAAAACAGAAGGCGGAAAGAACGCTTTCTCAGTCCTACTGTTCCAAGATATTGCCGTCATTCCTATGTTGGCATTTATCCCTCTATTAGCCTTGCCAGAATTAATTGAAGCTGCACAAAGCGCGGTTGCTTCGGCTTCTGATCACCATGAAGAGTTAAGCCTCGTCGCTGGCCTACCCGGTTGGGCTTATGGCCTTGTGATCACAGCATCTATTGCGATTGTTGTTGTCGGTGGGCACTTCTTGAGTCGTCCACTGTTCCGCTTTGTTGCAAGCTCAGGTCTGCGTGAAATCTTCACTGCAACCGCACTGATGTTGGTAATTGGTATTGCTGCACTAATGAGCCTAGTCGGCCTATCACCGGCTTTGGGTACCTTCCTTGCGGGTGTGGTATTAGCCAACAGTGAATTCCGCCACGAACTTGAGTCTAATATCGACCCGTTTAAAGGGCTACTACTTGGCTTGTTCTTTATTACCGTAGGTGCAGGCATCAACTTTGATGTCCTATTCAACGACTTTGGTTTGATAATTGGCCTCACCCTTGGCGTTATGCTACTCAAAGCCTTGGTGTTATTTACGTTGGCGTTAATCTTCAAAATCAAAAACAGTGACCGTTGGCTGTTTACATTGAGCTTGGCGCAAGCCGGTGAATTCGGTTTTGTCCTACTGAGCTTCTCATCCCAAAACCATGTACTACCAGCTGATATTGTTCAAACACTGTCGTTGGTTGTTGCACTTTCAATGTTCCTAACGCCAGGGTTATTCATTCTATTTGATAAAGTGATACTTCCTCGTTACGAGCAAAAGTCTAACGATCGCGAAGAAGATACCATCGAAGAGAAAGGTACGGTGATCATTGCTGGTATTGGCCGATTCGGTCAGATTGTTAACCGCTTATTGGTATCGAATGACGTCAACACTGTGGTTTTGGATCATCAAGCTAATCAAGTCGACTTGCTACGTTCAATCAACATCAAATCTTACTTTGGTGATGCGACTCGTCATGACTTATTGCATACCGCTGGTATCGAAGAAGCCGCGATGTTGGTTGTGGCTATCGACAACCAAGACTCAAGTGTTGAATTGGTCAAATACGTTAAACACAACTACCCTAAAGTGAAAGTCTTAGCGCGTGCATTCGACCGTGGTCATAGCTACCGCTTAAGAGAAGCGGGTGCAGACTTTGTGGAATCAGAGACCTACCATTCTGCTCTTGAAATGGGTGCAGAAGCCTTGCGTTCTTTGGGTCATCACCCATTCTTTGTTGAACAACAAAAATCGACGTATCAACGTGTTGAAAGCCGTAAGTCTGAAAAGCTCTACCAAGCTTGGTCTGAGGCAGAAGAGAACCCGCGCTACGACAACAACTACCGACAAATCTTCATTCACCTTGAAGAAGCAATGAAAGAAGATATGAAAAAAGACCGTTCAGACAAGCACTCTCGATCTGAACGAGGTTGGACACCGCCACCGAAAGGCTATGCTGATGGCTTTGAGGAAGAAGAGTCCTAAGCAGAACTCTAAATAACGGCGCTAGATAACCATACTAGGCAACCATCAAAAGCGGCTATTTAGGCCGCTTTTTCTTTCATTGAACCCCTACAAAACGTCAAATGAGCATAAGTATCAGGTGCTGAAACTCGTAATCCGAGAGATTTATGTGATCTAGCTAAAATTTTTAATTTCTGACCACATGGGCTTTGTTTCCTAAATCA
>NZ_JBFRTQ010000121.1:0-7439 GCF_041474195.1 Vibrio sp. 10N.222.52.C3
AAAGTATGCTCCCGCCCTGCTAATGAGTTCTTTATTATGTTAGAAACAAAGTGATTGTAGGCATCGAACTCGGTAAATGAGTAATACAAGCTTAATATGTATTATCAAAGCAACTGGATACTATGCAGGTGTGAGCTGGGCTTAAGAGTTAAATAGTTTTGTATGGAGTCGCACACTACAAGTTTATTGAGAATTATTAGTCCTGTTGATTATCATAGTGCCCCAAAATTTATTAGATTTACAGGTAGTATACTGTGATTAACATTTATCTATATTTACATAAACCGCGAGTGTTGATGTCATGATTCAGAGTTATCGACAAGATAATCGTATGATTTGGTTTGATGATGAAATCATTCAAGATCCTTCACTACAATTGTTCGATGTTGCCTATTGGCAAGATCAAAAAAAAGTTCTGGGCAGTGCTTCAGGGCGAGGAACCACTTGGTTTGTTCAGCTTGATACAATGCAAGCTGCCCTTCGTCATTATCGCCGTGGTGGTTTGTTTGGCAAACTTGTGAAAGAAGATTACTGGTTCTCCGGATGGGAGCAAACTCGTAGCGCTCAAGAACTTAACCTGCTCCTGACTTTGATTGAATCTGGGGTTAGCGTACCTCGCCCTATAGCCGCCAGAGCGGTAAAGAATGGTTTAACCTATCAAGCGGACCTTTTGAGTGAAAGAATTCCTAATGCTAGAGATTTGGTTAGTATTTTGCGTGAAAAACCATTGTCACAAAATATGTATCAGAAAATAGGGCAGGAAATTGCCAAGATGCATAATGCTAATGTGAACCACACTGACTTGAACATTCATAACATCTTAATTGATGAACAAGAAAAGGTGTGGATTATCGATTTCGATAAGTGTTATCAACAGGAGCATGGTGAGTGGAAAATGCAAAATTTAGAGAGATTAAGGCGCTCTTTTGAGAAAGAGCTAAATAATAGAAAAATTCATTGGCATCCAGCAGATTTTGAAACTTTAGTTAGCCCGATTACTACTTCTTAGGCTGGCATTTTAGAATACTGTTTAGGCGCTTTCACCTAGTGCAAGAGGTGGGGGGAAGTGCTAGCATATCGCAATTATCATCCAAAACTATTTGAGGTACAGGCTGTAGGCCTGAGCGGAGAAAAACAATATTATGTTGAATTCAAAAACAGTCCTAATCACAGGTGGCACGGGTTCATTTGGCAAGCAGTTTATCAAAACAATCTTAGAGCGTTACTCTGAAGTAAAAAAGATAATTATTTTTTCTCGTGATGAGCTGAAGCAGTTTGAAATCAAGCAGCAATATCCGCATAAGGACTTTCCTCAATTACGCTTTTTTATAGGCGATGTTCGTGACCGTAATCGCATGATTCAAGCGTGTGAGGATGTAGATGTCATCATTCACGCTGCGGCAATTAAACAGGTAGATACTGCAGAGTACAATCCGACTGAATGTATTCGTACCAATATTGATGGCGCAGAGAATGTGATTAGTGCGGCTCTTGCGTGTGGTGTGAAAGATGTCGTTGCTCTCTCGACCGATAAGGCATGTGCACCAATTAACTTATATGGTGCTACGAAACTTGCATCGGATAAGCTATTTGCCGCTGCGAACAATATTAAAGGCTCAAAAGACATTCGTTTCAGTGTCGTACGTTACGGCAATGTTATGGGCTCTCGTGGTTCAGTTATTCCATTCTTTATGCAGAAAAAAGAAGAAGGTGTACTGCCAATTACACATAAAGAGATGACGCGTTTTAATATTTCTCTTCAAGATGGCGTGAATATGGTCATGTATGCACTTGAAAACCATTTGGGTGGTGAGATCTTTATTCCTAAGATCCCTTCGTACAAAATTCTAGACATCGCTGAAGCTATTGCGCCGGGCATGGCAACAAAGGTTGTTGGCATTCGCCCAGGAGAAAAACTTCATGAAGAAATGATCACTGATACTGATTCTCTCAATACAATTGATTTAGGTCGTTATTACGCGATCCTTCCTTCTGTCTCTTTTACATACACAGAAGATGAGTACATGAATCACCATAAGGCTGAGAAAGTGCCTTTTGGTTTTAAATACAATTCAGGTACCAATACTGAGTGGGAAACGATTGAAGGTCTACGTGACCTAATCAAAGAACATATTGATCCTAAATTTACAGTGTGAGTAGAACAGTGATTCCATACGGCAAGCAAGATATCAGTCAGCAAGACATTGATAGTGTAGTTGATGTCCTTAAATCTGATTTTCTAACTCAGGGACCACAAGTTCCTGCGTTTGAAAAAGCGTTAACAGAACATACTGGTGCTCAGTATGCGTTAGCAGTGAATAGTGCAACCTCGGCTCTGCATATCGCTTGTTTGGCTTTAGGTTTGGGGGAAGGTGACTGGTTGTGGACAACGCCTGTTACTTTTGTTGCGTCTGCAAACTGTGGTCTTTATTGCGGAGCTAAAGTGGACTTTGTTGATATTGACTCAGCAACTTATAACATGTGCCCTAAAAAGCTAGAGCAAAAGCTAATTACTGCTAAAGCGAAAGGAACTCTACCTAAAGTCGTGGTTCCTGTTCACTTATGTGGTCAGCCTTGTGATATGGAATCCATTGCTAAGCTAGCCAAAGAATATGGCTTTAAAGTCATTGAAGATGCTTCGCATGCGATTGGCGGCCGATATCAAGACCAACCGATTGGTAATTGCGAACATTCAGATATCACGGTGTTTAGTTTCCATCCAGTAAAGATTGTGACTACTGCCGAAGGTGGCGCTGCTCTTACTAATAGTAAAGAACTGTCTGATAAAATGGCGTTGCTGCGTAGTCATGGTATTACGCGAGATCCTGAAATGATGACGGAAGCTTCTCATGGAGGTTGGTATTACCAACAGGTTGATTTAGGTTTCAACTACCGCATGACAGAACTTCAAGCGGCGTTGGGTGTTACGCAAATGCAACGTCTTGATGAATTTGTTTCGGCGCGTCATCAGCTTTCGAAACGTTATAATGAGAAACTGATCGATCTACCTTTAGTGTTACCTTATCAATTGCCAGAAACTTATTCTGGTTTGCATTTGTTTGTTATTCGCTTGCATTTAGGTGAGATTGAATTGACCCACAAACAGGTATTTGACGCGCTACGTGAGCGAGGTATTGGTGTGAATCTACACTATATCCCTGTTCATACTCAACCTTACTATCAAGATATGGGTTTTGCTGAAGGGGACTTCCCTGAATCTGAGCGTTACTACCGTGAAGCTATCTCACTTCCTATGTTTCATGGAATGAGTGAGGTTCAGCAAGACACAGTAGTGAACACATTGACTGATATATTGCAGGGGCGCTAATGAACATTGCAATCATCCCCGCTCGTGGTGGCAGTAAACGTATACCGAGAAAGAATATTAAAGCGTTTCATGGTAAACCTATGATCGCTTATTCTATAGAAGCCGCTGTGGCATCGGGTTGCTTTGATAAAGTGATTGTTTCTACGGATGATACAGAAATTGCAGAAGTCGCAAAAAAATACGGTGCAGAAGTACCGTTTTTGCGCCCTGGTGATATTTCTGACGATTACGCGACTACTATGGATGTAATGGCACATGCTATACGTTGGTGTAAAAGCGAAGGGTGGGATGTAGAAGCAGTCTGTTGTTTGTATGCAACCGCCCCGTTTGTTTTACCTGAAGATATTCAGAAAGGTTACGAGTTACTTAGGGGTGCTAGTGTGCAGTTTGCATTCAGTGCTACATCGTTTCCATTTCCGATTCAACGTGCAATCAAGCTTGATGAGCAAGGTTCTGTTTCGATGTTTTCACCTGAAAATGAACAGGTTAGATCGCAAGATCTTGAAGAAGGGTACCATGATGCTGGCCAATTCTATTGGGGGCAACCATCTGCTTTTTTAAACAAGCTATCAATTTTCTCTCCCCACTCTAAAGCTGTACTCCTGCCTAGATGTCGTGTTCAAGATATTGACACGCCTGAGGATTGGGAGCTGGCAGAGAAACTGTTTAGTATTCTTTAAAAGCACTATGAAAAAAATAATTTTCCGCGTAGATGCATCTGTTTGGATAGGTAGTGGGCATGTTATGCGCTGCTTAGTACTTGCTGATGAATTGACCCAGCATGGTTATCAAATAGCATTCGCATGCATTCCTCAAAAAGGGGACTTATGCAGCTTTATTGAAGACCGTGGATACTCGATAATCAAGCTTACACCACCTGAATGTCAAGTTACCCCAAAGCACACTGGTGATTATTTGGGCTGGCTTCAGCGTAGTATTGCAGAAGATGTCCACGACTTTGCTCCATACCTCGAAGGTGTGGAGTGGGTCATAAGTGATCACTATGCACTAGGGGAAGAGTGGCAAAAACAAATAAAACAACGTGCTAATGTACGAATATTGGCCATTGATGACCTTATAAGAAAACACTGTGCCGACATTGTATTAGATCAAACACTATCTAGAAGAGCCGATGCGTATGAAACAACAGGAAAAGTGTTAGCTGGTGTCAATTATGCTTTGTTGAACCCTCAGTTTAGTGAGTTTAGAAGCTTCGCGGAAAATAGGCAGCCAAATTTAAACAGTCCCAAAATTCTGATCTCGATGGGGGGCATTGATTTACCTAATGCCACTTTTGCTGTTTTGCAATCCCTAGAAAGTGAAAATATGAGCGCACAAATCACAGTGTTGATGAGCCCTCGTTCTCCCCACTATAACCAAGTTTCTGATTGGTGCAAAGTTAGGGAAAATATCGAGCACATTGATTTTACCAATCATATGGCTCAAATGATGCTGGAGCATGATATCGCAATTGGTGCGCCTGGTAGTACTAGTTGGGAGCGAGCTTGTTTAGGCTTACCTAGCATTGTAGTCCCTTTAGCGGACAATCAAAAAGACATTTGTCGTCAGTTAGTTGTAGATAACTTATCTCGAAAGGTTGAACTAAACTCTATTAAAAATGAGTTATTTAAAGCTTATAAAGAGGTATGCTCAGATTGGCATCAAATGCATCTAAACAATTTAAGAGTATGTGATGGCTTAGGTACTCGTAGAGTCGTATCAGAAATCATAGAGCTAGAGAATGAAAGTAACAATTTTATGTAGCGATAGCTGCCACCCTGTTTATAAGTACTTGCTCCATTGGCAGAAAGCCAATGAGAGCAAGTACAAAATTGAAATATTAAACTCTGTGAGCTCAATACAAGAAGGTGGAGATATTCTTTTTTTGATTTCGTGCTCAGAGATTGTTAGACAAGAAGTAAGAGATAAATTCAACTATACATTAGTGTTACATGCGAGTGACTTGCCTCAAGGGCGAGGCTGGAGCCCTCATATTTGGGATGTACTAAATGGTGCAAAAGAGCTGACTCTTTCACTACTAAATGCCGAAGATAGTGTAGATACAGGTGATATTTGGCAGAAGTTAACAATTCCAATGGATGGTCTAGAGCTCTATGACGAAGTGAATAGAAAGCTATTTGATGCCGAACTTCAGTTAATGGATTGGGCATGTGAAAATATTTACACCTCAAAACCAGTCAGTCAGCCAGACTGTGAGAGTAGCTACCACAGGAAAAGAACCCCAGAGGATAGCCAGGTTGATATTGATAGAAGCATAGTCTCTCAATTTAACCTGCTAAGGATAAGCGACCCAGATAGATATCCTGCTTACATTGTAGTGAAAGGGCAAAAATACAAAATTAGATTGGAGAAAGTCGATGACTAACACATTTATTGAAATTGATGGCAAAAAAATTGGTTTAGGTTTTAAACCATATATTATTGCTGAACTTTCTGCGAATCATAATGGTGATATTAATAATGCATTCAAGATTATTGAGATAGCTAAAAAATCTGGGGCTGATGCTATTAAGTTGCAAACCTACCGTCCAGATACAATCACGATAGATAGCGATAATGAAGACTTTCAGATTCGTGGTGGGTTATGGGATGGAAACAGTCTATACCAACTTTATGAGTGGGCTCATACTCCATGGGAGTGGCATGAAGCTCTATTTGAGAAAGCGAAAGAGGTTGGGATTACAATCTTTAGTTCACCTTTTGATTTCACCGCTGTCGATCTACTTGAAGAATTGAATGCTCCTGCATACAAAATCGCCTCTTTTGAGTTAGTCGATCACGCTTTGATTGCGAAAGTAGCTAAGACTGGTAAGCCAATGATCATGTCAACAGGTATGGCTAATGAAGAAGAGATTAATGAAGCCATTGCAGTTGCCAAAGAGAACGGTTGTAAAGAGCTAGTTGTTTTACATTGTGTAAGTGGATATCCAGCACCTGCAGATCAGTACAATTTGAAAACCATTAAAGACATGCAGGAACGGTTTAATGTTCTGTCGGGTCTATCTGATCATACTATTGACAATGCAACGGCAGTAGCCTCAGTTGCTTTAGGTGCGTGTTTGATTGAAAAACATGTGACACTTGATCGAAACGGTGGTGGCCCAGACGATAGTTTTTCTCTAGAACCTCATGAGCTTACTGCACTTTGTAAAGACACAAAAACAGCATGGCAAGCAACGGGGCAGGTCAATTACGAAAGAACGGAAGCTGAAAAAGGAAACGTAAAATTTCGTCGTTCTTTGTACGTAGTCAAAGATGTAAAAGCGGGTGAAATGCTTACGGAAGATAATGTTCGAAGTATTCGACCTGGTTTTGGGTTAGCACCAAAGTTCTACGATGAAGTCATTGGAAGAATAGCTAAGCAAGATATTAGCCGTGGGACACCAGTTAGCGTTGGTCTACTACAGAGTATTGATAACAACCTATCATAAATAATACTATTACTTTCTAGGAAATATAAATGTCTAATATACTCTTTATACCTTCAGATAGAAAGGTGTGGATTGATTTTGCTCAATTACTTGAAAGTAAGGGAGCAAAAATAAAAATGTGGGTAGGTCCTAGCTCTCTTGATAGTATTGCAGGAGAATCTTTTCCTAATTGCACGATTTATGATTTTTATAACTCGCATCGAGGGAATACTGGTGTTGGAAGTATCCAATATTCAGCAAGTAAAGAGGTGTTAGGAGACCCTAGGTTTTATATATTAAAGGATAAAGCTTATAAAATAATGGATAGGCAAGATGACTTGCGAATTTTTAGTCGTCTAGAGAGAGAGTCATTATTTTATTTGATTTTTAATTCATTTTATAGTGAGATAATTAAGAATAAGATACAAACTTTTGTTTGTGGGGAGGCTCCGCATTCAACGGTTGGTATTATACTATATGGAATCTGTGAACTGTTAGATATCCCTCGTTATCATCTAATGGGCTCTTCTGTAGTTCCTGCAGGTCATATATGTAAAGACTTTTATGGTCAAAAAATACCAGTGTCAACGTTAGATAATTCATTTAAGGAAGAATGTAAAAAACATCTAGGGTTATTTATTGATTCATTTTCTTCTATCGCTGATGAGCCTCTTTACATG
>NZ_JBFRTQ010000122.1:0-36485 GCF_041474195.1 Vibrio sp. 10N.222.52.C3
TTTGTATAGAAAATAGTTGCCCATTGAACTTTATTCACATTTTATATTTTAAAGTTAGGGTGAGGTCTCAATGTTATGTAATTGATAAAACTAATCTTTACCCTGAAGTATTTCTGCCCACGGTAAATCTGCATCACCGAGTACAATGAAGTTCGGGTTTTCTAGCGTTTCTCTTTCATTGTACGAAAGCGGCTCTAGCTGAGTACTTAAGATACGTCCGCCAGCTTCTTCAACAATGCACTGCGTTGCGGCGGTATCCCATTCTCCGGTTGGTCCAAGGCGCAGATAACAATCCACAGCCCCTTCTGCGACTAAACATGCCTTAAGCGCTGCTGAGCCTAGAGGAACCAAATCATAATTCCATGCTGAGCTCATACGGCTAGTGATGCGATTGATGTCTTGGCGACGGCTGATCGCCATGGCGATTGACTGGTTTGGCAGCTCGTGACGATGCGTTTTGATTTTCACGCTGTCATTAAGGTCTGGGATCTTCCAAGCGCCTTTGCCACTGTAAGCGTAATAGCTCACACCTGAAACGGGTGCGTATACCACGCCCATCACTGGCTTGTTATGCTCGATTAGGGCGATAATTGTCGCGAAATCACCACTTCGTGCGATGAACTCCTGGGTGCCGTCCAGTGGGTCAACTAACCAGTAGCGATCCCATTGAGAGCGTTGCTCTAGGCTGATGTCGGCGTCTTCTTCGGATAATACGGGAATATCAGGCGTCAATTCACTGAGTTTTTTTAATATCAGCTTATGTGCTGCAAGATCGGCACTGGTTACTGGAGTGTCATCACTCTTAATGAACTCTTCGTAATCCTTTTTCTCGTAGATCTCTAAGATGAGTTGACCAGCAGAGCGAGCAATCTCAATGACAGAGGGTAGGAGGTGAGACAAATCTTTTGTTATTGGCATAAATGTTCTCTTACTCTTAGAGCGAGCCTGAATGTTCTAGTTATTGTTTAATACACGAAGGCTTAAAAGCAGGGCTGTAATACTCCGAGCCTCACAGAAATCGAGATGTGTTAACAGTTCTTCGGCTTGAGCAAGTGGCCAGCGCACAATATCGAGAGGCTCTGGCTCATCACCTTCTAGCTTTTCTGGGTAGAGGTCTTCTGCAATAAACAGCGTCATTTTGCTAGAGAAGTAAGAGGGTGCAAGGATCACTTCCTTCAGCGGAGTAAGCTTGTTGGCACCGAAGCCTATCTCTTCTTTGAGTTCGCGAACGGCGGCTTCGTTTGGCTGCTCACCTGGATCAATCAGCCCTTTTGGAAAGCCAAGTTCGTAGCGTTCAGTTCCCGCTGCATATTCACGTACTAATAGAATATCGCCTTGCTCAGTAATAGGAACCATCATCACTGCGTTGCGCCCGCTGGGCTTCATGCGTTCGTAAGTGCGCTCTTCGCCGTTTGAAAAGCGTAAGTCGAGAGACTCGATAGAGAATAGTCTTGATTGAGCGACAGTTTGTTTAGCCAAAATCTCTGGCTTGGTCCTTTTCGTCATTGCGCTCGCTCCTTAGCTCATTGGAATTCTTTCTTATAAAGTCATTCTAATATAGGGGAAATGACCTTGAGTTCCTAGATCCGAGTTTTCATATCCGAAAATTATTGAAGCAGGAATCGATTACGATCACTTGAATACCTTACTCAAGATGGTAACGAGGTGAAAATATGGTTGTATAGCAAAAGAGTATAGAGAGAACGCGATAGTCCTAACTTGCTTATCCACATAACAAAAAAGGTTGATGCTTGCGCATCAACCTTTCAAATAACAACTAACACTAAATCAGTGATTAGTAGTAAGAGTGCTCACCACGATCGTGCTCAGTTGCATCACGAACAGCAGTCAGTTCACCTTCAAACTGTTGAAGAAGTTCTTTCTCGATGCCTTCTTTTAGCGTTACATCAACCATAGAACAACCGTTACAACCACCACCGAATGCTACAATAGCTGCGCCGTCTTCAGTGATTTCTACCAAGCTAACGTGACCGCCGTGACCAGCAAGTTGTGGGTTAACTTGTGTTTGAATTGCGTATTCAACACGTTCTAGAAGTGGTGCATCGTCTGCGACTTTACGCATCTTAGCGTTTGGTGCTTTAAGCGTTAGCTGAGAGCCCATTTTGTCAGTAACGAAGTCAATTTCAGCTTCATCTAGGAACGGTAGGCTTAGCTCATCTACGTATGCAGAGAAAGCTTCGAATTTAAGCTCTGTGTCAGACGCTTCGATAGCATCTGTTGGGCAGTAAGAAACACCACACTCAGCGTTTTGTGTGCCTGGGTTTACCACGAACACACGAATGTTTGTACCTTCAGGCTGCTGTGACAGCAGATTGGCAAAGTGAGTTTGAGCTGTTTCTGTAATAGTAATATTTGACACGACGAATACCTGAGTAGATTTGTAGGTTATTAGCGCCATTCTACTCCTGTCAGATTTGTAATTCAGCCCTTTTTTGTTGGATTGCTGTACAAGTAGTGATTCACAGCTTTTATCCAGAGGGCTCAGGAGTGCGGCAGATGCAGTAAATATCAATCCTTTTAACGTCCACTTCAAGTAGTAATTGGCATAATTGATACACAGTACTGCCGGTGGTTACAACATCATCAATTATCGCGACGTGAGAGGGGATAGTTCCTTGAACGTCTTGTTTTCGCAGCGCAAAAGCGCTCTTTAGATTGTGTAATCGTGCGGATTTAGTCAGCCCCTGCTGGGAAGCCGTTGAGCGAATTCGACGAAAGAGCACATCACTTTCAACGCCAAGCTCTTGAGCCGTGTAGTCGGCTAGCAGCTTACTTTGATTAAAGCCGCGATGAGTATATCGACGCCAATGCAGCGGCACGCTGGTGATCAGCGGAGCAGGATATTCGATACGTGATGCCAATAGCTTAGATAGATCACGTGCAAACCAAAACTTATCAGCGTACTTCATTTGCTGAATGTAACCTGCTGTAGGGAAGGTGTAATCGCCGACACAGTAGAGGCGATGCCAAGGTGGAGGTTGAGATAAGCACTGTCCGCACTGCTCTACTGTGAGCAGTGTTTTTAAACCACATCGTTGGCAGCGTGGTACTGGCTGAAAGAGTTTGAGACAAGAATTGCACCATCGAGGATGTGTATCACTGGGCAGTTTATCAAGTTTGCACAGGTGGCATTGAGGTGTGACCAGACGTGGTGTGTGTTTTTGTAGCCAATCGGATAACATAGCTCGTGATGCTTTTGGGTTATGGTGTTCCTTTTGCTCACCATACTGAAAAGCGCGGATTATCGCTGATGGAAAAAGTAGGGAATATTGAGAATGAGTGACGCGTTATATTGGCATGTTTCTGGGCAAGGGCCTGATTTAGTACTGGTTCACGGCTGGGGAATGAACGGTGCGGTATGGCAACAAACCGTTAATGCATTACAAGCTGATTTTCGAGTGCATGTTGTCGATTTACCAGGGTATGGACACAGCGCGCACTGCCACGCTCAAGATCTTGAAGAGATTGCTCAGCAGCTTTTGGCCGAAGCACCAAAGCAAGCGATTTGGGTGGGTTGGTCACTTGGAGGCTTGGTCGCAACGCACATGGCTCTCCATCACTCAGATTACGTGAGCAAGCTGGTGACTGTCGCCAGTTCTCCCAAATTCGCCGCTGCAAAAGAGCCCGTGTTATGGCGAGGCATTCAGCCCAACGTATTAAGCGCATTCACCGAGCAACTGGTTGAAGATTTCCAAACCACCATCGAACGCTTTATGGCATTGCAAGCCATGGGCAGCCCTTCAGCAAGGCAAGATGTAAAACAACTCAAGCAAGCGGTGCTGTCTCGCCCGTTGCCGAACCCTGACTCATTATTGGCAGGATTAAAGATGCTGTCGGATGTCGATCTGCGTGAACAACTGCCTGAGATTTCAGTACCAATGCTACGCTTGTATGGTCGATTAGATGGATTGGTGCCAATCAAGGTTGCGAAAGACTTAGGCACAGCCTTGCCTCATACCGAGCAATACATATTTACCCAGTCTTCGCATGCACCGTTTATGACCGAAGCGGATGCCTTTTGCAGTGAGCTTGTCAGCTTCGCACAAAAATAATTGCTAAATATATATCCGGCTTGGTCGATATATAAGCTAATACCAATCACAGTAAGTAAGTGTTCAAAAATAGCGTAGGTAAAAGGCTTGAGAACAAGGCAGCTTTTTTTTGACAAGTAGTTTCGATAAGTAGTTATTCTACAATCAAAAAATCTAACGCCGTTATCGAGCATTTTAACAAGCTAGGATGATCAGTTATTTACTACGATTGGTATAACACCAACGTGTTGCTTGATACTCAGACCTAACTCTCTCCTGAGCTGATTGCGCTAAGTTGGGCTATGCCTGTTGTGCTGACTCACAGTACAACAGCGTTATAGTAAAAACGATGGGCGATTCTTGAGGAGAGTTCGCGATGATTGTGTCACCTGCAACTGCAGTGAGTGTGCCACTAATCGCCCCGTCCGTTAATGTGCAAACAGAGCAAGTTGCGCGTGATAATAGAGTCCGAGAGCCTGTTGCTCCCGCAGTAGCATTGGCGAGAACCAATGCAGAGCGTAAGGTAAAATCATACGATAAACGAAGGCAGCAGTCGGCTTGGGATCCTTCAGACCATCCAGGTTATGAAATGGAGAACGAGTCAGAGGCCAATTCGGTTAGCCAAGAAGAGCCACAAGACCCTTTTGATCGGCTGTTCAGCTTATTGGCACTGAAAACATACAGTGCTGATCAAGGCAAAGGTTATACCATGCGTTTCCGCCTGCCAAAGCATGTTTTAGATGCGGCGATTCAGGAAGGACAGATGGAGAAACGACGTAAGGTCATAAAGTATCATTATGGTCATGCTGTTGCGCCTCATGCTCCATCAGAGATGTTGGTGGTCTTATAAATCAAAGGTTTACGAGTCAAACAAGCTTCGATGTCTTTTTTGAACACATAATAAAAAAACCTGCATACCCTAAGGGATGCAGGTTTTCTGTTTTAAGCACATCAGCTTTTTAGATGAGCTAATGGATTACTTTTTCGCTTTAGCAAAAGCGGCAGCGAATGCTCCACCCATTGCAGCGTTTTGTTGCGGCTCTTCACGACGGCGTTGGCCACCTTGCGAGTTTTGATTCGAGCGGTTTTGTGTACGAGGTGCACTTGAACGTTGAGCACGGTTGTCTTGTCCAGGCTCGTCCTTCATACGCATGCTCAGTGCAATACGTTTACGCTGAACATCCACTTCCATCACCTTCACTTTCACGATGTCGCCCGCTTTAACCACTTCACGTGGGTCAGAGACAAAGCGATCGGTGAGTGCTGAAATATGAACTAAGCCATCTTGGTGAACACCAATATCAACGAAGGCACCAAAGTTAGCCACGTTCGATACCACACCTTCTAGAATCATGCCTGGTTCTAGGTCTGAAACGCTGTTTACGCCATCTGCGAAGGTTGCAGTCTTGAACTCAGGGCGAGGGTCGCGTCCCGGCTTATCCAGCTCCTTGATGATGTCGGTGACCGTTGGAACACCAAAGTTTTCATTGGTGTAATCAACCGCGTGCAAACCACGTAAGAAGTCGGTGTTACCCACCAGAGATTTGATGTCTTTGTGGTTTTTCTCGGCAATGGTTTTCACTACTGGGTAAGCTTCTGGGTGAACCGATGATGCATCTAACGGGTTCTTACCATCCATAATACGTAGGAAACCAGCACACTGTTCAAAGGCTTTTGGCCCTAAGCGAGCGACTTTCTTTAGCGTAGTACGTGCTTCGAAGCGACCATTCTCATCACGGAAATCCACGATGTTCTGAGCGATGGTGCTAGAAAGGCCGGCTACGCGAGTAAGTAGCGCGGCAGACGCTGTATTCACATCAACGCCTACGGCGTTTACACAGTCTTCGACAATCGCATCTAGGCGCTTAGCGAGCATAGTTTGGCTCACATCGTGTTGGTATTGGCCCACACCGATCGATTTAGGGTCAATCTTCACTAGCTCTGCCAGTGGATCTTGCAGACGACGAGCAATAGACACCGCACCACGAATTGATACATCCATGTTCGGGAACTCTTTTGCAGCTAGTTCAGACGCGGAATACACCGATGCGCCCGCTTCGCTAACAATGATCTTTTGCGCTTTTAGGTTGCCGCGTTTAATTACGTCAGCCACAAAGCTGTCGGTTTCGCGTGAAGCCGTACCGTTACCAATCGCAATCAAATCAACATTGAATTGACGAACCATCTGCTCAACCACGTGTGCCGATTTGTCGTATTGCTTTTGAGGTGGGTGAGGGTAAATAGTTTCTGTTGCCAAAACCTTACCGGTTGAATCCACGACAGCGATTTTCGAACCGGTACGTAAACCTGGGTCCAAGCCTAAGGTTGCTCGAGGACCAGCTGGCGCTGCCATGAGTAGGTCTTTTAGGTTGGTTGCGAATACTTCAATCGCTTCGATCTCTGCACGCTCTTTCATTGCGCCCATCAATTCAGTTTCCATGTGCATAGAAACCTTGATGCGCCATGCCCAGCTAATCACTTGCTTACGCCAAGCATCCGCAGGAGCACTGCTCAGAGTAATGCCGTAGTGATCAGAGATAATGTTCTCACAGTAAGAACCACGTACACCTTCTTCTTGCTCAGGATCGGCATTCATCGCCAGTGTTAGGAAGCCTTCATTGCGGCCACGCAGCATGGCAAGTGCACGGTGAGACGGCACTTTGCTGAGTGTTTCGTTGTGCTCGAAGTAGTCTTTGAACTTCTCGCCTTCTTGCTCTTTACCTGTCACTACACGAGCGACTAGCTCTGAGTTGCGTGTTAGGTGTTGGCGAATCTTTTCTAGTAGGTTTGCGTCTTCCGCAATGCGTTCCATGATGATCGCACGAGCACCATCGAGAGCAGCTTTGGTATCGGCAATGCCTTTATCGTTGCTGATGAAGTTCGCCGCTTCCGTTTCTGGATCGTGCTGTGGTTCATTCCACAGTGTGTCGGCAAGTGGTTCTAAGCCCGATTCAATCGCGATCTGGCCTTTAGTACGGCGCTTTGGTTTGTATGGCAGGTATAAATCTTCTAGGCGAGTCTTGCTGTCTGCTTGAGTGATATCACGCTCGAGTTCTGGCGTGAGTTTTCCTTGGTCTTGAATCGACTTAAGAATTGTTTGGCGACGATCGTCTAGCTCGCGAAGGTATGAAAGGCGGCTATCAAGGTTACGTAGTTGGGTATCGTCTAAGCCACCCGTAACTTCTTTACGGTAGCGGGCAATAAAGGGAACGGTGTTACCGTCGTCAATTAGGTTTACTGCGGCAGTGACTTGCTCAGAACGGACATTCAGTTCTTCAGCAATCAGTCGACAGATAGCTTGGCTCATCCGATGAATCTCTTATTTAATATCATGACAAATATATGGGGGTGAGCGTACGCTTTTTCTAGCTTTGGCTGTGTAATTATCCTGTCAGAAGTCGAATTTCCGTTTCTGATACCCGCTTTGTGCGAGATCTCTTACAAGTGATGTGAGACTAAGTCGCTTTAGACCGATGAAATCGTCTTGATGTTACACTAAGTAGCTGATTTTATTTGATTGTGTGTTTGTGGGCGTATTTCTCACCTGAAATGTTTTTTAAGACTATCTAGGAAACCCGGCCATTTGCCGTAATATTTAACTTGTCGACAGGGAGTTGGCAGGAACAGGAAAAAGCCTAATGGACTAGGTATCTTCAGGATGAAGATTTGATTACTTAGGATGAGTGGTCAGCAAGGAAGTGATAATCTCTGGATGAGATTCGCCAGTCAGGATGACAGGCTAGAATGGACACCGCTAGGATGGCGATGAACAAAAAGGAAATTGGTTAAAGGATTTAGCCACTATCAAGGAAAGATGCAGGGAGCACCTTATCTCGAAGAGATAAACAGTAGCCGGATTGCTGCGATAGAGACTTAACCCCGCTAGGCGAAAGCCTTGCGGGGTTTTCTTTTATCTGGAGTTTGGGTTTGCTGAACACTCAGTTTATCGCTAAGTGTTTATTAAGTTTGGTTATTCGTTGTCTGCGTAGCGAATCGAGTTAATGAACCACTCTTTGTCGCCTTCCGGTGTTTTTACCGTAAACTCGTCATCTACTTCTTTCTTGAGCAGAGCTCTAGCCATTGGTGAGTCGATAGAGATATAGCCTTTAGCATCGCCGTAGATCTCTTCTGGGCCGACAATTCGAAACTTCTTAATTTCCCCATCATCATTCTCAATTTCGACCCAAGCACCGAAAAATACCTTACCTTCTTGTTGTGGCGAGTAATCAACGATCGTGACATCAGGTAGGAACTTTCTTAAAAAACGCACTCGGCGATCGATCTGACGAAGTAGACGCTTATTGAAGGTGTAATCTGCGTTTTCTGAGCGATCTCCAAGGCTTGCCGCCCAAGTGACTATCTTAGTAATTTCAGGGCGTTTCTCGTGCCATAAGTGGTCATGTTCTGCTTTGAGCTTGTTATAACCTTCTCGAGTAATAAGTTTGGTTTTCATAAATCTGACTTAATGAAATGATGATCTAAGATAGAATATATAGAAAGGCAACATACGTTAACAATTATTTAGGCGACTTTTTCTCCAATAATGTTACATTTTTAATGTCTTATACCAATATACAATTTACCAAGAATGCTTAACCTTAGGTTTAAGCTTTAATAGGTGGAACCATTACATGCAAGAAAACTACAAAATTTTAGTGGTCGATGACGATGCTCGTTTACGTGCACTGTTAGAGCGCTATCTGTCAGAGCAGGGCTTTCAAGTGCGTAGCGTGGCAAACAGTGAGCAGATGGACCGCCTGTTAACCCGTGAAAATTTTCACTTGATGGTATTGGATTTAATGTTGCCGGGCGAAGATGGTCTATCGATCTGTCGTCGTCTACGAAACGCAAACAACTCGCTACCAATCCTGATGCTTACTGCAAAGGGTGATGAAGTGGATCGCATTGTGGGTTTGGAAGTGGGTGCTGATGATTACCTGCCAAAACCATTTAATCCACGTGAACTGCTTGCTCGTATTAAAGCTGTACTGCGTCGCCAAGTCATTGAAGCACCGGGTGCACCAAGCACAGAAGAGTCTGTGGTTGAGTTTGGTGAGTTCCGCTTGAACTTAGGTACTCGCGAAATGTTCCGCGGTGAAGAGCCAATGCCGCTTACTTCGGGTGAATTTGCGGTTCTTAAGTCCTTGGTAACGAATGCTCGTGAGCCAATGTCTCGCGATAAGCTGATGAACATGGCTCGTGGCCGTGAGTATTCAGCAATGGAACGTTCTATCGATGTTCAGATTTCACGTCTGCGTCGTCTAGTTGAAGAAGATCCAAGCAAACCTCGCTACATCCAAACGGTGTGGGGCTTGGGTTATGTATTCGTTCCAGATGGCAAAGCTGTGTAATTCAGCTTAATAAGCTCTACAGTAGCTTTATCGATTCTGTGAATCTTACGGGTCATCTCATTAATATGCGATGGCCCGTTTTCTATTCAGCACAATGGTTTAGAGTTATAGTCATATAACACTTTCTTTATCTTTCTACATCTCGGGTACCCCATGCGTATACGTAGCTCCTTTACTCAGTCGATAGTGCTTTTCTTAACGCTATTGGTCGCTAGCCAAATTTTTTCTTATTACGCGGTGTTTAACTATGCGTTGATGCCAAGTTTGCAGCAGTTTAATAAGATTTTGGCTCACGAGCTAAACCTGGTATTGGACCAAGGCAGTGATATCGAGATCGATGCGCCATTGCGTCAGCGTGTGCTTGAACAGCTCGGGGTAACCGTTCACGCCAAGGGCAGCGAAGCGGCGGGTGAGTATTACCATGCGGTCGCAATCGACTTGATGAGTGAGGAGATGACCAAGGAGCTGGGTTCTGAAACTGAAGTGCGGCTGATCTTGGGTAAAGAGAGCTATGTGCTTTGGATGGACATTGCGCAGTTACCCAACTCTTTAATTCGTATTCCGTTATCAGAGCTGCAAGAAGAGGATTTTGCACCACTGTTTCGTAACAGTCTGATCATGGCGCTGTTGATTGTCGCAGGTGGTTGGCTGTTTATCCGATTGCAAAACCGTCCGTTGATAGCGCTAGAGAAAGCGGCGCAAGGTGTCGGGCGAGGTGATATTCCACCGCCATTGCCAGTTCAAGGCGCACAAGAGATTCGCTCGGTAACTCGAGCCTTTAACCAGATGTCGAAAGGCATCCAAGAGCTAGAAGAAGACCGCGCCTTGTTGATGGCGGGTATCAGCCATGATTTACGTACTCCGTTAACGCGTATTCGCTTAGCGACTGAGATGATGTCACCAGAGGATGCCTACTTAGCTGAGGGGATTATCAGTGATACCGAAGAGTGTAATGAAATCATCAGCCAGTTCATGGATTACCTAAAGCCTGTCGACCGAGATTCATTCCAAGCGGTGTTTGTCGATGATATTGCTCGTGAGGTATCGAGCTCTGAGGGTGGCTACGAGGTTCAGATTGAAACCGATATTCCAGAATCGATGAAGCCAGCGCTAGGTAATCCGATCGCGATGAAGCGTGCTGTGAGCAACTTGGTGGTGAATGCGCTGCGTTACGGTAATGGTTGGGTCAAGGTATCAACTGGTATGACGGCGGATAACAAGCTTGCTTGGGTGACGGTAGAAGATAACGGGCCGGGTATTCCACAAGACCAGATCGGAAAGCTGTTTGAACCTTTCACGCGTGGTGACACGGCTCGTGGTAGCGAAGGAACGGGCTTGGGCTTAGCAATTGTGAAACGTATCGTTAGCCAGCATCAAGGTGCTGTTGTGGTCAATAACCGCAGTGAAGGTGGCTTAAAAGCGCAGATCAGTTTCCCGGTTAAGCCCTAGTTATCATCGGTCCGTTTGATGACGATAAGTTCGGTTCGGGGAACGGTTAAGAGATCCCCGACTCGGTCATTCTTCCCTCTCCGAGGATGACGAATTGCTAACCATGGACTTTGATGATGAAAGTTTACTTTGATCGTCATTCCCTATCGTGAGGAACGAGCGAATAGGGAATCTCGCTCTTGCTTGATGAAAGTAACGCACACTAAAAAGGCTTCCTTGAGGAAGCCTTTTTTACGTTTGAACACGGTCTCAGTGTTAACTACGCCTTAGTGTTAACTACGCCTTAGAGTAAACATCGCGTTCACCCAACCAACGGTTGATGATCGCCTTAGCATTGTCTGGGTAGCTATCGTGAATATGACGCGCAATACGCTGCACTTCAGGTATCAAACGTTGGTCACGAATTAGATCGGCGATCTTGAAATCAGCCAAGCCAGTTTGTTTGGTACCGAGCAATTCACCGGGACCACGGATTTCTAAGTCGCGCTGTGCAATCACAAAGCCATCGTTACTTTCACGTAGCACACCTAGGCGTTTCTGAGCGGTTTTAGACAGCGGAGAGTGATACAACAATACACAATGACTTGCGACCGAACCTCGGCCGACACGGCCACGCAGTTGGTGCAGTTGCGCTAGGCCAAGACGTTCTGGGTTCTCGATGATCATTAAGCTCGAATTCGGAACATCCACGCCCACTTCAATCACGGTTGTCGCAACCAATAGATGCAGCTTGTTCTCTTTGAACTCTCTCATCACCGCCTGTTTCTCGGCGGGTTTCATTCGGCCGTGCACCAAGCCAATTTTTACATCTGGTAGTTTGCGTTGCAGCTCTTCTGCAGTGTCGGCCGCGGCTTGCGCTTCTAATACTTCGGATTCATCAATTAGCGTACATACCCAGTAGGCTTGTTTGCCTTCATTGAGACACGCATTTTTCACACGTTCAACAATGTCATCGCGCTTGGTATCAGGAATTGCCACGGTTTGAATTGGGGTTCGTCCCGGTGGCAGTTCATCAATAATCGAAGTTTCGAGGTCGGCATAGGCCGTCATTGCTAACGTTCGTGGGATTGGGGTAGCGGTCATGACCAACTGATGGGGGTAGTAGCCTTGCTTTGCGCCTTTCTCACGTAGCTCTAATCGCTGGTGGACACCAAATCGGTGTTGCTCATCAATGATCACTAAACCAAGGTTTTTGAACTCGACATGCTCTTGGAACAGGGCATGAGTACCGACCACCATTTGCGCTTCGCCACTGGCAATACGTGTTAGTTCAGTTTCACGAGCTTTGCCTTTGAGCTTACCTGCTAGCCATCCAACTTGAATACCCATTGCCTCAAACCAGTTAGCAAAGTTGATCGCGTGTTGTTCCGCAAGCAATTCGGTGGGTGCCATTAGCGCAACTTGTTGACCGTGTTCGAGTGCGCGAACAGCCGCAAGCGCAGCGACCAAAGTTTTACCTGAGCCTACATCGCCCTGCACTAAACGCATCATTGGGTGCGGCTTTTCAAGGTCAGCTTCGATCTCTTTGGTCACTCGTGCTTGGGCATTGGTTGGTGAAAACGGCAGCTGAGCCAGTAGCTTATCTTTAAGGGTGTTTACTGGAGGAAAAGGCATTGCCTTGTCTTGCTGCCCTTTGCTACGAACAGACAACATAGACAGGTTTTGAGCCAGTAACTCTTCCATAATTAGGCGCAGTTGCGCAGGGTGCTTGCCTTCATCAAACAGCTCTAGGTCAATGCCCGGGGGCGGCCTGTGAATGGTATGCAGTGCTTGTGCGAGGGTAATTTGGTGGTCGTATAAACCTGATGGGAGAAGCTCGTTAACTGCGGCCTTGTCGATTAGCTCTAAGGCTTGATCGGTAAGATTACGCAGCGTGACTTGTCTTAGCCCTTCGGTGGTTGGGTACACCGGAGTCAGATTGGCTTCAACATCTGGCTGTTGCCTAGGCGCAAAGAATTTGTAGTCGGGGTGGACGATCTCAAGCCCCATATTACCGCGCTTGATCTCACCGTAGGCATGCACTTGTTTGCCTTCAGCAAAGTTGTTCTTCATACCTGCGGTGAAGTTGAAAAAGCGTAGGGTAATGGTGCCGTTACCATCGCTGATCTTTACCGCCAACATCTTACGTTTACCGAAAATGGTATCGACATGCATGACCTTGCCTTGCACTGCAGCCCATAAGCCCGCGTGCAGTTTTACGATGGGGTAGATACGTGTTCTATCTTCATAGCGCAAAGGGAGGTGAAAAAGCAGATCTTGTACGTTGTTAAGCCCAACCTTTTCCAGTTTCTCTGCGACTTTAGCGCCGACTCCAGATAAAGAGTTGAGAGGGATAGCAGATAAAAGCTGTGACATAACAAGGCTCATAAACGTAAGAGAGATGATCTATTCAAGCATTTTACTGGATTTTTGTACAGGCAGGAATGGGAGGGAGCGCGGTAAATACTAGGATTACGGTTATAAAAATCCCCTTAAGCGATAAAGCATTAAGGGGATTTAAATTCTTGGCAAAACTATTATCAAGTTTAAACGTTAGTTCTTACGACGTCTTACTTTCAGCGCGTGTGGCATCACACGTAGCTTTTTCATAATACTTGCAAGATGAACACGATCTTTGGTGGTCAGCAAGATAGTCACTGTGTACAGGCGTCCATCACGTTCTTCAGTTGAAATACCGTGAATGTTCGAGCCTGTTTTCGAGATAACGTTAGTTAACTCAGCCAGTGCACCTTGGTGATTCTGCAGATCAACCTGAAGTTCAGCAGTGAACTCTTGGTCGTAATCGTCAGACCATTCAACCGCCATGTATTTGTCTGGTTCTTTCTGGTAACCACGAACGTTTGGACACGTTTCACGGTGAACCACAAGGCCACGACCTGGCGATACATGGGCAATGATGTGATCATCTGGAATTGGGTGACAACAGTTAGCGAACGTCAGTAGTAGACCTTCAGCACCACGGATAGCCAATTTCTTCCTTGGTGTGTCGCTGTTGTTTTCCACTTCAGTCAGTTCGTCAGCATCACCCAGTAGACGACGAGCAATAACGATACTCATCAGCTCACCAAGACCAATCGATGCCAGTAAGTCTTCAACATTGTCTAGGCGAAGATCAGACAATACGTGGTCGATATTCTCTTGGCCGATATCGCCAATAGAGTGTTCGCCAAGTGCATGATTCAGTAGACGACGGCCTAGCGTGATCGACTCTTCACGACGCATCGTTTTCAGAACCTGACGGATCTTAGTACGTGCACGCGATGTCACCACGTAGTTGAGCCATGCTGCGTTCGGGCGTGCGCCCGGAGCACTGATGATCTCAATGGTTTGGCCATTCTTCAGCGATTTGCTCAGTGGGTAAGGGTTCATGTCTACACGAGCACCTACACACATGTTGCCGACATCGGTATGTACCGCGTAAGCAAAATCGACCGCTGTTGCGCCCGCAGGAAGTTCGACAATGCGACCTTTCGGCGTGAACACAAAGATCTCATCAGGGAACAGATCAGACTTAACGTTTTCAATGAATTCGAATGAGTTACCTGCGCTTTGTTGCAGCTCAAGTAAGCTCTGCATCCAACGTTGTGCTTTAACCTGTGCGGTCGTGCCATTACTGCTGCGTGAGCCGTTGCCTTTGTAAGACCAGTGCGCTGCGACACCTTTGTCTGCCATTTGATCCATATCTTCAGTACGGATCTGAACCTCAACTGGCACCCCGTGAGGGCCGATCATTGACGTGTGCAGAGATTGGTAGCCGTTGGCTTTTGGTACCGCAATGTAATCTTTCATGCGGCCAGGGCGAGGCTTGTACAGGCTGTGAGCCTGACCAAGTACGCGATAACAAGTATCTGGGGTATCAACCACGACGCGGAAAGCGTAGATGTCCATAATGGTGTGGAAGCGCTGCTCTTTAGTTTTCATCTTGTTGTAGATGGAGAACAGGTTTTTTTCACGACCAAGTACGCGAGCAGGCAAACCGACCTCTTCAAGGCGGCCTTCAATTTCGCTATGGATACGTTGGATCATTTCCTTACGGTTACCACGCGCAGCTTTCACTACGTTTTTAAGTACGCGATAACGGTTAGGATAGAGGGCTTCAAAGCCCAGCTCTTCTAGTTCGGTCTTGATGTTATGAATACCAAGACGGTGAGCTAGTGGAGAATAAATCTCTAGGGTTTCACGAGCAATACGACGCTTTTTGTCAGGACGAAGTGCCCCAAGCGTGCGCATGTTGTGAGTACGGTCAGCTAATTTGATCAAGATAACGCGGATGTCTTGCACCATGGCGAGAACCATCTTGCGGAAGTTCTCTGCTTGCGCTTCTTTGCGATCACGAAATTTAAGCTTATCCAGCTTAGATACACCATCAACCAATTCAGCAACGGTATTGCCAAATTTTTCCTCTAGATCTTCTTTAGTGACATCACAGTCTTCGATGACATCATGAAGCAGAGCAGCTTGCAGGGTTTCGATATCCAGACGCATTTCTGCCAGGATTCTTGAAACAGCTACAGGGTGGATAATGTATGGTTCACCGCTTGAGCGGGTTTGCCCTTCATGGGCGTCTCTCGCTACCACATAAGATTGACGCAGAGCCTCAATTTGAGGCTCTGTTAGGTATTCTTGGGCAACGTCTTTGAGGCTATCGAATAGATACAAATTAAAGGCCCGGAAGGTTAATTAGTTCGAATGACGCTTTTTGCGAATATGAGCTAACGAGTGTGAGCGATGCTGCTTACTGCTGCAAGTTCAGCCGCTTCTTGCTCTTGTTGCTCTTGACGTTCACGAGCATCTAGTACGTCTTTAGTGATAAGACCTTCTTCGATTTCGCGAAGAGCGATAACCGTTGGCTTATCGTTTTCTTCAGGCACTAGTGAATCTTTACCGCCAGTTTGCATTTGACGTGCGCGGCGAGCCGCAATAAGAACTAGGTCGAAACGGTTGCCAACTTTTTCAACAGCGTCTTGAACAGTTACGCGTGCCATGAGGACTCCAAATAGTAATTAACTAATAAATTTTTGATGACGAGAAAGTATACAAGTTTAACTAGATACTTTCTAGATCACCGTATACTTATCTCAATAGAAAATCTAGGGGATCTAGATTATTCCGCTAATAAAGCAGTAAGCATGCCGCTGTATTTCGCTGCTTGCTTATCTTCTTTTAAGCGTTCCGCACGAATGATAGCTCTGAAGTCCATTAGGGCTGCATCAAAGTCGTCATTCACGATCACATAATCATATTCTGCATAGTGAGAAATCTCTGATTTTGCTTCGCTCATGCGTTTCGCAATAACTTCGTCGCTGTCTTGACCGCGAACATTCAAACGACGCTCTAGTTCACCATTTGATGGTGGAAGAATGAATACACTCTTCGCTTGAGGCATTTGTTCACGGATCTGACGAGCACCTTGCCAGTCGATATCTAGGAATACATCGATACCGCGGTTTAGGTTTTCTTCAATCCAAACGCGTGAAGTACCGTAGTAGTTGCCGAACACTTCAGCGTACTCTAGGAATTCACCTTTAGTAATAAGGTCTTCAAAATGATGCTTCTCTACGAAGTGGTAGTGAACACCATTTTCTTCACCAGGGCGCATACCGCGAGTGGTGTGTGAAACAGATACCTTCATTGCGTAGGTTGGATTGGTTTCTAGCATTGCTGAGATCAAGCTCGACTTACCTGCGCCACTAGGTGCAGATACGATGTAAAGAGTACCTTTGCCCATCTGTATATTTCCACTGTTGGTTGGATTGAGTGAAGGCAATAAACCTACACTTTAAAAGATAGCACTGACTCTAATTTTTGTTCCGATGGCGCATCTACTAATTGTGCCGTTGGTTACGTCTATAAAGAGATAACGAGTAAAACTAATAGAAGCAACTGGTGAAAATTAGGTCAGAAAAATGGAGGCGAAGAGTAGCATATTTAGATGATTGAGAACAACTGGCTTGATCGTTATTTATCAGCAAATGATCTTCTCAAAGATCTTTGTATAAATGTAATGACTCGTCATCGGTACTTTTTTATGTGATCTGGACAAAATTTGTTGAAGTTTTAATCTCAATCCTTACAATCCGCGCAAACGATTAAATGCTGTATATATCTAGGGTCTGTTGACCTTTCGCGATGGAGTTTTGTTCGAGAAAAAATCGTTTTAGGCGCGGCAAGGAGTTTGTAGCCTAGTATTCTAAGTAAAGACTCCTTAACAAAGCATAAAACGATTTTAGCCGAACCCTTCGGGCAGCGTTTGTTGGTGATTTCTACTGCGTTATCGACTTCTTATGTAGGCTAGCTACACTTCAAAGTCTCTGCCTTGTAGAAATCCCCAACAACTCGCTGCAAAAATCATCTCGAAGGGCCAACAGACCCTACTAGACTAGATGTTTCTACTACCGAGCCTACCTTGGTGACTACAGTTTTTAGTGTAGAGACCTCTCTATTCTCACAGCATTTGAATCACCAAATTCTTAATTTATTGCAAAGGTTTTGTTGTGAGTACCGATTCCACCCTGAAAGCCCAGAACACCTCTGGCTCGCTTGATTCGATGTTTAAAATCACTGAAAGAAAAACCACGATTGGCACTGAGCTATACGCGGGTTTCATTACTTTCTTGGCGATGAGTTACATTCTGGCGGTTAACCCAGCAATTTTGGGTGATATTCCAGGCATGGACAAAGGTGCCGTGTTTACTGCAACAGCTCTGTCTGCGGCTATCGCAACCCTAATCATGGGCATTTGGGGCAACTACCCAGTGATGCTTGCGCCGGGCATGAGCATGAACGGCTTCTTCAAAGGCTTACTATTAAGTGGTTCAGTCGCGGTACTTTGGAATGAGGCGCTGTTCGGCATTTTCCTGTCAGGTATCCTGTACCTCGCGTTCTCGTTAACCAATATCCGTAAATCGATGATTGAGTCGATTCCTGAAGATTTGAAGTTGGCGATTACCGTGTCTCTCGGACTGTTCATTGCTTTCTTAGGTCTTAAGAATGCGGGCATCATCGTTTCTAACCCATTCGTACTGGTTGGCTTAGGCGACATTTCCGATCCAAAAGTGATCATTGCTTATGTGAGCATCTTTATCGCATTGGGTTGTATGGTTCGTGACATCAAGCTAGCAACGTTCATCTCGTTCGTTTCTGCTATCGTGTTGACGATTCTTGCTGACGTCTTCATGGGCACTTCAAACGCACCAATCCCAGAGCAGTTCATTGCTATGCCACCAAGCATGGCTGGCAGCTTTGGCGCTATATTTGATTTCTCAGCTTTCACGCCAGAGAAAATGTTCGACCTATTGTTTATCGTGCTTATCTTCCTGATTGTCGATTTCTTTGATGGCTTGAGCACCATTGTCGGCGTTGGCCGTGATGCGGGCATCATCGATAAAGACGGCAAGGTGCCAAACGCGAAATCGGCTCTAGTAGCAGATGCGGGCGGTACTGTGATTGGCTCTATTCTTGGTACCACATCAATTACCGCATTCTCTGAGTCTGGCATCGCTTCTTCTCAAGGTGCGAAAACGGGCTTGGCAGCAGTCATGGTGGCTGGTCTGTTCCTAATCTCGCTGTTCCTATACCCAATCTTCTCTATCTTCTCGGCTGCAATGGTTGCACCGGCGATGGTCGTGGTTGGCATCTACATGGTAGGTCGTCTTGGTCAGATTAATTGGGAAAAGAAAGAGTCACGCATTGCAGCCTTTTTTACCATCATGTTCACAGTGCTAAGCTTCTCTCCTGCGAACGGTATGGCGATGGGCTTCATCAGCTACGCATTCACAATGGTTGTGGCAGGTAAGCGCAAAGAAGTACACCCGCTTATCTACGGACTGTGTGTGGTGTTCTTAACTTACCTGATTCTGCTTTAAGGCTAATTAGTCACTAAGAAGTCGCTAAGTAAAAGACAAACAGATGGCTCTGCAGTGAATGCGGGGCCATTTTTGTATTTGTTGCTTTTTACCGTTGCTTCTTAATGTTGGTTACCGATGAGTTGATGGCGTTAGCCTAAAGTCGGTGCTTTGACAGTACGCGACTTATATTGATGCATGCTATTGTAGAGACTGGATTAATTATTTTTTGAAGAGTGACTATGCCTTCTCATTTACCTAAATCTTTTAGTAAGCCGTTTTTAAAAGTATTCCACATTATGGAAGCGGTATTGCTGGTGGCGATCACGCTCGCGACCTTGTTTGCGATGGTCGAAGAGTTCATGCATGTCTTCGCTGAACGCCGAGTGCAATTGACCGACATTCTGCTGATGTTCATCTATTTAGAAGTGTTGGCGATGGTTCAGCAGTTTGTGATGAACGGTAAGATTCCAGTGCGATACCCGATCTATATCGCGATGATGGCGATTGCTCGTTACATCACTTTGGGCATGAAAGAACTCGATGCGGTATTGATCGTTTGGTTATCTTTAGCGGCATTTATCTTGGCCGCGGCAACATTGTTGATTCGTGTTGGACATCATTATTGGCCGTATGTAGACCTTAGAACCAAGCAGCCAGATGAGTAACACTTTGAAGGTTAAAGTTTTATAAATGAAGCCCAACGATATCGTTGGGCTTTTAATTTAAGCCAGTTGAACAAAAAAACATCAAATTGTCCAAATAACGCTTTACAAGCAGGCTCAGATCACCAAGAATGGCGTCGCTCTGTTCTCAGGGTTATTAAATGAAACATCCAGTTGTAAAGTAGAACCCTTAGTATTGCTTCATTGTTATTCTCAGTGTTTCCCTTAGCTTCATAGATACATTAAATAATTCAAGCTTTCAGCGCATCGCACTTTTGGCGATTAATTTTTTATTTTTATATAAGGGACACATCATGTCTAACAAAGTAAACGGCGTAGTAAAATGGTTTAACGAAGAGAAAGGCTTCGGTTTCCTAACTCAAGACAACGGCGGCGCTGACGTATTCGTACACTTCCGTGCAATCGCTTCTGAAGGTTTCAAGACTCTTAAAGAAGGCCAACAAGTGTCTTTCGAAGTAGAGCAAGGCCAAAAAGGTCTTCAAGCTGCAAACGTTGTAGCTCTATAAGATTTTAAGTCGGCGCAGGTTGCAACAGCAACTTGCGTCACTTTCTCTCTCAAATTTGTTTCCCCCCTCAGTTTTACCGCAACACTCTTCTCCATTAGCAATACCCTCTCTAAGTATTCAAAAATCCTGTTTTACGTCCGTTATCTCGTTCTAACTATCGTTGTATCTGTTCTTTGCTCTAACTCAACCTTCTACGTAACAACCAGTCACTTGCTCATCCTGATTACTATTACTGTATCCATAAAAAAAAGCCCCTAAAATTAGGAGCTCATTTTGATCTAATCAACACTGATTAAGCTGATTATTCTTTATCGTGTACAGCTTACAGACTGTTATTCAATGTTTTGGATCTGCTCACGCATCTGTTCGATAAGAACCTTAAGCTCTACGCCTGATGCTGTGATGTCTGTGCTGATAGACTTAGACGCTAGCGTGTTTGACTCACGGTTGAACTCTTGCATCATGAAGTCTAGCTTACGGCCACAAGCGCCACCTTTCTTCAGTACTGCATTTGCTTCTTTCACGTGAGAATCTAGACGGTCTAGCTCTTCTGCTACGTCTGACTTCTGCGCAAGTAGGATAAGCTCTTGCTCAACACGAGAACCTTCAAGTTCGATTTTCGCATCTTCAAATTTGGTAAGAAGACGCTCACGTTGCCACTCTAGGATCTCAGGCATGCGTGCACGAACTTTCACTACTTCTTCAGTGATTGCATCTAAGCGCTGTACGATTAGCGCCTTCATGTTCTCACCTTCACGAGCACGAGCATCAATGAACTCTGCGATAGCATCGTTGAATGCTTCAAGTAGGTCTTTGTTGATGGCATCCATGTCTTGCTCTGGCGTTTCCATCACACCAGGCCAATTCATGACTTGGAATGGGTTCAAACGGCTGTCTTCACCTGTCATCGTCATTACTTGGTTCGCCGCATTGATTACTTGCTGAGCCAAACCTTCGTTAATGCTTAGTTCGCCCTTTGCAGCAGGGTTTGCTTCAAAGCGTAGGTTACATTCAACCTTACCGCGTGCAAGACGCTTACGGAAACGCTCACGCAAGATTGGCTCTAAACCACGGAACTGTTCAGGCATACGGAAGTAAGTTTCTAGGTAGCGTTGGTTTACACTACGGATTTCCCATACTGCGCTGCCCCAATCGCCTTTTACTTCTTTGCGTGCGTACGCGGTCATACTATAAATCATCGAATTTTCCTGTCTTTTATCATTCTGAAAATAACGCGCACGCATAGTATCACGATATGGTGTGCTCTCGAAGCCTGTCGCTTTTCACTGTAAATAGCCTTTCGTGATAAATAGCTTTGAACGGTAAATAGATTTGCACGATAAACTGCTATATAATCTTGCCCCAATCAAAACTGTCTCACCCCTTTCTTAGGTGATGCACTCTTTCGATAGTAAATCACTTCAGACTGTTAATAAGGTAGATACCAATGCGTCCAAATGACCGCGCTGTAGATCAAATTCGTCCAATTAAAATTACTCGTAACTACACAGCTTATGCTGAAGGTTCTGTATTAGTTGAGTTCGGCAACACTAAAGTTCTATGTAATGCGACGGTAGAAGAAAACGTACCGCGTTGGTTAAAAGGCCAAGGAAAGGGTTGGGTAACGGCTGAATACGGCATGCTGCCACGTGCAACGCACACTCGTAACCGTCGTGAAGCGGCGAGCGGCAAGCAAGGTGGTCGTACGATGGAAATCCAACGTCTGATCGCTCGTAGCCTACGTGCTGTTGTTGACCTGAAAGTAATGGGTGAAATTATGATCACTGTCGATTGTGATGTTATCCAAGCAGACGGCGGTACTCGTACTGCTTCTATCTCAGGTGCAAGCGTTGCAATGGCTGATGCTATCAACAGCCTACTAGCAAGCGGCAAACTGAAAAAGAACCCAATGAAAGGCCACGTAGCGGCAGTTTCAGTGGGCATCGTTGGTGCACAAGCACTGTGTGACCTTGAGTACGTTGAAGACTCAGCAGCCGATACCGACATGAACGTTGTAATGACGGAAGACGGTAAGATGATTGAGATTCAAGGTACCGCAGAAGGCGAACCGTTCAGCCACGAAGAGTTGATGCAGCTTTTAGCCCTGGCGAATAAGGGCATTGCTGATATTGTTGAAGCGCAGAAGTCGGCGTTAGCAGAATAGTTTTTAGATAGCTCCTTTTTTAAGGGGCTATTTTTTTATTTTCGTCATATATAACTCTACACCAGCGTTAGCTGCAATTTTTCACCCTAATCACATAGGTCCCCTATGCTCATAGGGCTGAAAAACCTTGCTGCCTTGTTGTAGAGCTATCTATTTAGAAAATACATCATTGTTAGCTTCCTGAGCGATTGGAAGTTAGGAACTGGAAAGTAAATTAATTTAGAGGATGAGCATGAAAGCATATCAACGTGAATTTATTGAATTTGCACTAGAGAAAGAAGTACTTAAGTTTGGTGAGTTTACTTTAAAGTCTGGCCGTAAGAGCCCTTACTTCTTCAATGCTGGATTGTTTAATACAGGTCGTGACCTAGCGCGTTTAGGTCGCTTCTACGCAGCAGCATTGGCTGATTCTGGCATTGAGTTCGATGTACTATTTGGCCCTGCATACAAGGGTATCCCAATTGCAACGACGACAGCGGTTGCACTGGCAGATCACCACGATGTAGATACGCCTTACTGTTTTAACCGTAAAGAAGCGAAAAACCACGGTGAAGGTGGCAACCTTGTCGGTAGCGCGCTTGAAGGTCGCATCATGTTAGTGGACGACGTGATCACTGCAGGTACTGCGATTCGTGAGTCGATGGAAATCATCCAAGCAAATGGCGCTGATTTAGCGGGTGTGCTTGTTGCTATCGACCGTCAAGAGAAGGGCAAAGGCGAACTGTCTGCGATTCAAGAAGTTGAGCGTGACTTCGGTTGTGCGATTATCTCAATCGTTAGCCTGACTGACTTGGTGACTTTCCTTGAAGAGAAAGGCACCGACGCAGCGCATCTAGAGTCAGTAAAAGCGTACCGCGCTCAATATGGTATCTAATGCCTGAAGTTTTGAACCTGATGGTTTAGATCCCTAGGTTTAGAATTTCAAAACGAGAAAGGCCCGAGAGATAAATATCTTTCGGGCCTTTTACTTTTCTATTGAGGTGAGCTGCTTTCTTATCTGAAGATAGGTGCTCTATTTGTAACGAATGCCGCGTTCAGCTTCTGGGTCTTCCATAGTCTTAAAGCGCTTGTGCAGCCACATCCACTGTTCTGGTGCTCTTAAGATAATCTTCTCAAGGTAGCGGTTCATGTAGGCGGCAGCCGCTTTCTCATCTTTCTGCGGGTAGTTTTCTTCGATTGACTCATCAGCCATGATTTCATATTTGCCGTTGGCATTTCTAAAACCAGACCCCGGAACAAGTGCACATCGGCTGGTGTAAGCCAGAATACTGGTGCCTGTTGTGGTACACGCATCTTCTACTGCGAAGAAAGGCACAAACACAGATTTGTTACGGCCGTAATCATGATCCGGTAGGTAGAAAAGGATCTCACCTTGACGCAGGATTCGAATCATACGCTTCACGTCTTTACGGTGAATCAGGCGGTTGCCGTTTTGAGTACGACCACGGTATTGAATGAATTCATAAGCCGGATTGTTGTGCGGGCGATAAACACCTAAACCAGAAATACCTAATACAGCCATTGCTCGCGCAGTGATCTCTAGGTTTAAGGCATGCACACAGCATAGAAGAACACCTTTACCGTTAGCTTTGTGCATACGCAGTGTTTGGGTGTCTTTATCTACTAGGATGCGCTTGAAGCGCCACGTAGGCCAAAACCAGGTAATGCCGGTTTCGATCAGTGCCATACCTGTGTTCTTAAAGTTCTCACTGACCATTGCCGCGACTTCATCTGCTGGCTTGTCTGGGAAGGCGAGCTCCAAGTTACGTGTTGCTACCGCGACGCGCTTTTTACCATAGCTAGCACCCAAAGAGCCTAACGATCGGCCTAACAGCAGTAAGAGGCGATAAGGGAGAACGTTAACAATAAGCGCCAATAACCCAAAACCAAACCATACACCCCAATATTTAGGGTGAAGTAGAGCTAGAGTAAAAGGCGGCTTAGTAATCACGTGTTGTGCTGTGCCGTTTGCTGAAGAAGTTTTCGTCGTCATAACCATCACTTAAGATTTGATTGCCACTTAATTTGATTGCTACTTAATCTGAGCGCTTAGCAGTGCCCAATAAGCATCAAAGTTTTCTGTTGGTTGATATTTGAAGTCTGAGCGAACAAATCGATTCAAGCTGCCTTCAACTTGACCGAGCAGTTGAGCGGCTAAGATTTTCTCATCAACCGGGAATGATTTCCCTTCACGAAGCTTTCTTTCACGCAGGATCTGGCGAAGTTGCGTCTCAATGCGTTCGAAAAGTTGGTTGATGCGATCACGCAGGCGTTCATTTTCAAACATTAGAGCATGACCAGATAAAATTCGAGTCAGGCCTGGGTTACGTTCTGAGAAAACTAAGATAAGTTGTAGTACTAGGCGTATGCGCTCTAGCGTGTCTTTCTCTTCATCCAGAATACGGTTGATTCGAGACATCAACGCTTCTTCAATGAACTCGATCAGGCCTTCAAACATGCGGGCTTTGCTTGGGAAGTGGCGGTATAACGCAGCTTCAGAAACACCCACTTGCTTGGCCAACTTTACCGTTGTGATACGAGAAGCACCTTCGGTCGATTCCAACATTTGTGCGAGAGCTTGTAGGATTTCTTCACGACGGTTTGATTTTCGAGTACCAGCCATCTATTTACTTCCTTTCCTAAAGATGAGGATTGAGTGAAGAAGGATTATAAACACCATTCAATTCTGTTTCCTAGTTTTGTAAGCCCTAGGTCAACAGAATCGAGAGGTGTCAGCAGATTATCAGAGCAAATTTGTGCGTTTATACATTAATAAGCTGTTGGATCTGATCGAGGATCTGGAAACCAAGTGTGTCTTTGCTTTCCAGTGGCAGAGATTTATCGCCGCCTTTCCAATAAAGGTGCAGCTCATTGCTACTGCTATTGAAGCCTTGGCCTTCAACTGAGACGTCGTTGGCGCAGATCATATCGAGGTTCTTTCTTTCCAGTTTACCGCGTGCGTACTTCTCAACATCTTGAGTTTCTGCTGCGAAGCCGACAGTAAATGGGCGACCTTCGGTCATTGAAGCGACAGAAGCGACAATATCTGGGTTTTTAACCATTTGAATGGTCATGTCGTCTTTACCGTCGACCTTTTTAAGCTTTTGGTCTGCAATGGTCTCAGGGCGGTAATCGGCAACTGCGGCGCAGCTGATGAAAATATCGTGTTGAGAAGCGTTAGCAGTAACGGCATCAAACATCTGTTGTGCGCTGTCGACATCAATACGATTAACTTTATTTGGCGTTGCTAATGAAACAGGGCCGCTGATTAGAGTCACTGTTGCGCCTTGTTTCGCGGCTGCTTTAGCCAGTGCATAGCCCATCTTGCCCGAGCTGTGGTTGGTAATGTAACGCACCGGGTCAATCGCTTCACGAGTCGGGCCTGCAGTAATAAGCACAGAACGGCCAGCAAGTGGCTTAGGTTGGAAGAAGTCTTCACAGCGATGCACGAGCTGCATTGGCTCTAACATACGACCCATACCGACATCACCACACGCTTGCTCGCCAGCCGCTGGCCCCCAAACTTCACAACCACGACGTTTTAGTGTCGCAATGTTCTCTTGAGTCGCAGGGTGGCTGTACATTTGTTGGTTCATTGCCGGAGATACCGCAACTGGCGCATCGGTTGCTAAAACCAAAGTGGTCAGTAGGTCGTTACCCATGCCCGCTGTCATACGAGCAATCAGGTCTGCGGTTGCTGGCGCTAGTAATACCAAGTCAGCCCACTTTGCGAGCTCGATGTGCCCCATGGAAGCCTCAGCAGCAGGATCAAGCAAACTATCAGACACCGGCCTTCCAGAGACGGCTTGCATGGTGAGAGGAGTGATGAACTCCTTGGCTGCATTTGTCATCACGACTTGTACTTGCGCCCCACGCTCAATTAAGCGTCGAGTCAGTTCGGCACATTTATACGCAGCGATACCACCACTAATGCCAAGTAGGATTTTTTTCCCAGCTAGGCCTTGTAGGTCAGCGTTATCCAGTTGATTAACCAATGTTTGCATGATTCTGTTCCTTAATTTCTCTGGGACTTACGATATCAGAACAAAGGATTAGTGCCTAGAAGCAGAATTAGAACAGAGTTGACGCTCATCAAGTTGGTGTTATCAAACTTATCAATTACACGGTTTTGCTAGTGACTCGTTTCCTTTTATCTCTACCGAAGGATCTCCGATTACGATCTCATTAAGGTGGTGGGTCGTGTTCATGACTAGTGATTAGCTTTTATATGCCAATAGATAAAATGCCTGCCGAATCGATGCCGAGAGAAAAGTTATTGAGTCGAGGGCCTGATTCTTTGAGTGATGCGGAATTGCTCGCGATATTTCTGCGAACAGGGACACAAGGAATGAACGTGTTGGAACTTGCTGACAAGTTGATCAAAGACTTTGGCTCGCTCCGTCATCTTTTTTCAGCAACGCAGGAAGAATTTTGTGCCCATAAAGGGATGGGGCAGGCCAAGTATGTTCAATTACAGGCTGTGTTAGAGATGACACAGCGCTATCTAGCAGAGACGTTATCTCGCGGAGATGCACTCACTAGCCCTAGTCATACTAAGCTTTATCTTTCGAGCATGTTGCGTGATCGCCAGCGAGAAGCCTTCTATATATTGTTCCTCGATAACCAAAATAGGGTAATCAAAGACGAAGTTATGTTTGAAGGAACCATCGATGCCGCATCGGTTTACCCACGGGAAGTGGTTAAACGGGCACTTCATCACAATGCGGCGGCATTAATCTTGGCTCATAACCATCCTTCGGGTGTCGCGGAGCCCAGCCAAGCGGATAGGAGGATTACACGCCGATTGACCGACGCATTAGCGCTGGTGGACATCCGAGTTCTCGACCATTTTGTCGTTGGAGATGGCGAAGTTGTCTCTTTTGCAGAGCGTGGATGGATTTGAATCACATTTTAGGTTGTTAGTTGCGTTAAATCTGCTATTATTCCGGCCACATTTTTAGACCTAAAATCAGCTCTGATTACTCAAGCAAGCTGCGCTGCACAAAAAAAGATCACGAAATCCGTAAAAAGGATCTGTTCGGGTCTTGAGCAATGCGTGTCAAGTTAGTATAATGCGCGACCTTTGATAGCCTTGTATGGATTTTCCATAACGGTTTTTACCTTCTATTTTAATTGATAGAGAGGTTCGGCCACCAAGGTTGATATCGAGCTGAAACGATTGGAGAAGACATTCATGTCCCGAGTATGCCAAGTAACTGGTAAGCGTCCAGTAACGGGTAACAACCGTTCACACGCACGCAATGCTACTAAGCGCCGTTTTCTGCCGAACCTACAAACTCATCGTTTCTGGGTAGAGAGCGAAAAACGTTTTGTTAAACTACGTCTAACTGCTAAAGGCATGCGTATCATTGATAAGAAAGGCATCGATGCTGTTCTTGTTGATATCCGTGCACGTGGCGAAAACGTTTAAGAGGAATTAAGCAATGGCTAAAGGCATTCGTGAGAAAATTCGTCTAGTATCTTCTGCAGGTACTGGTCACTTCTACACAACTGATAAGAACAAGCGTAACATGCCAGGCAAATTTGAGATCAAAAAGTTTGATCCAGTAGTTCGCCAACACGTTATGTACAAAGAAGCTAAAATCAAGTAATTGATGCTTTTTTTGCTCTTCTTCAGTAGAAGAAAGAATTGAAAAACCCAGTTTAATCGCTGGGTTTTTTTATATCTACAATTTGAGGAACTCAATTATTCTTGCTTGATATAGCCTCTGATAGATAGAAATCTGTACAACATAGAAAGTATTGCCACTTTCACGATATACTGAATGTTCAATAGGTTAGATGAGCAGAATCAGATGAGATATCGTGGACGCCGGTGGAACAACATACTCATGTTCAGTGTGATCGCTTTTATTGGCGTGTTAAACCTTCCAACATTGATCAAAGCGTACCTTATCGAGCCTGAACCGCAGGTTGATAGCCCTTATCCTTATCTCCTGAACCCAACAGCAAAGCTTCAAGCGTTACACTTTGCTAAGTGGTCTGTCATTCAACAAGATAATCAATGGGTTTACCAGTTCGAAGATACTGACTTTCCTCAAGCCACCAATGCACAAGAGCTGTCACAACGTTGGAAAGAGCTTGTGGGCACGGAAGTCGACTCACAGACCTACACAGACCTTACGCCTCGGTTAAATACACCACACACCATCGAAGTATGGTATCAAGACCAAGAAGAGCCCCAGCGTATTACCTATTATCAATTGCCTGAGTTCTGGTTGTTAAAAAACTGGAATGATCAGTGGTTGGCGGTGTCTATTGAAGAGAGCTACCTGTTTCCAAGCTTTAACGCTAACCACTCCTCTAAATCGGACGACTAACTATGCCTGAATTACCCGAAGTCGAAGTAAGCAGAATGGGGATCTCGCCTCATTTAGTCGGTGAGACCATTAAAACTCTTACTTTTCGCACGCCCAAGCTGCGTTGGGATATCCCACAAGAGTTAAAAGCATTAGAAGGGCAGATGATTCGCTCCATCTCGCGTCGTGCAAAGTACCTATTGATTGAAACGGATACTGGCACTGCCATTGTTCACCTTGGTATGTCTGGCTCACTACGCGTATTAGACGCTGACTTTCCAGCAGCCAAGCACGATCACGTGGATCTTAAGCTCACCAATGGCAAAGTATTGCGCTACAACGACCCTCGCCGCTTTGGCGCTTGGTTGTGGTCGGCGCCTGATGAAGTCCACTCTGTGTTGCTTGGTTCTGGTCCTGAGCCGTTAACGGACGACTTTAACGCTGATTACATCGCTGAGAAAGCAGAAAAGCGTAAAGTCGCAGTCAAGCAGTTCATCATGGACAACAAAGTAGTGGTCGGTGTCGGGAATATCTACGCCAACGAAGCGCTGTTTGCTTCATGTATTAGCCCTTTGCGCCCTGCAAGCAAAGTGACAAAAGAAGAGTGGGCCTTGTTGACCAAAGAGATCAAACAAGTGCTCGCCACCGCCATTAAACAAGGCGGTACTACCCTAAAAGATTTCGCACAAGCGGATGGCAAGCCGGGTTACTTCGCCCAAGAACTACAAGTTTATGGTAAAGCCGGTGAAAAGTGCCCTAATTGTGAAGCTCTGATTCAAGAGCTAAAAATAGGGCAGAGGAACACGTTTTTTTGTGAAGAGTGTCAGAAATAGATGCTTGAGAGGAAGAGGGGGATTACATTTGTCCTGATTTCTCGAAGTATTTCTTTGCGACCAATAATGAAATTAGACGCTCTCGCTTTTGGTCTCGAAACTGATCGACCCACGTATTTGCATTTTCGATAATGCTTTCAGCTTCTTCTGGATGTGCGATGTAGAACTCCATTTTTTCAATTAAGTCGGAGTAGTCATCTGCAACTTCGACATAATGAACCCCTGCTTCGAGCCGCCCTTCCATAAACCAAGTTTCATATTTGGGCTTTGACATGATCACGAGAGAGTTAGAAGACATTGCCCATTTAAGGTTTGTAGCAACATCATTTCCTTCTATCGCTAAAACGAATTTACACTCGAGCTGCTGCTCGACAGATAAAAAGCCTTTCTCCCAAGGAGAACCTTCAATTGGGTGCGTTCTCCCTATATCGCACATCGGATGACTGTGAAACTGTTCTAAGACGACCTTTCGATGTTTTTTCTGACCGGCGCCTCGCCAGACTGCAATATCTTTCTTTTGTCTATAAGAAAGTTTGTCATCAATAAAATAGAAATGGCGTACTTCATTTAGTTTCAGCAATACAGCGTTTTTATTACCTTCAATTACCGGGCGACTTTTTAGAAAGCAAGGGTGATCTGGAATATGACGAATGTCCCCATTCAAAAACTGAAAAAAATGCTTTGATGGAAAAGACTTCACAACTTTATGAAGATCAAAGTAATACGTAGTTCCGCCAATCTTTTTATATTCTCCCACATAAGTAGACTCGCTCTCAGGCAGTTTGAACGGCGTATCAAGCTTGTTGTAGTAATCGACTCTATCTCGGATGTAAGAGTTTAATGGTGTTGCCTGTATGAGGCTGTTAGCTAGTGTTCTTCGGATCGTATTTGGTACCAAGACCTGAAGGCCATTAGATAAGTAGTATTTGAACTTTCTAAAACTCATTGTGCTACCTTTGTTTTGATAGCTGCGTGAACACACCTAGGTACAAATTGCTCCACGTCCCCACCATGAATCGCCACTTCACGAACGATGGTTGAAGAGAGAAAAGCATATTCTTCTGCTGGTGTCAAAAATACGCTCTCTACACCAGGTAGTAGTTTTCGATACATACTTGTTAGACCGAACTCGTACTCAAAATCTACCGTTGTTCTAAGGCCGCGCACCAGTATATTTGCTTGCTGTTCTCGTGCAAAATCGACTAGTAATCCACTGAACCCGGCTGTTGATACATTGCTTAAATGTGCAGTTGATTCTTCAACAAGTTTTACGCGTTCTTCCAGGCTAAAAAGTGTTTTTTTTGAAGGGCTTGCCGCGATACCAATAATAATTTGGTCAAACATATCTGCAGCACGCGTGATGATATCTAGGTGGCCGTTAGTGATTGGATCGAACGTTCCAGGGTATATAACTTTTTTCATCGTAAAGCTTTCTCGTAAACGTCTACGTATTGATTAGCAGTGTAGTTGATATCAAATAACTTCAACTTCTCTTGTCCTTGGGCTATGAAGTGTTGTTTAAGCTTTTCATCTTGGGCTACTTTCATTATTGCGTTCGCCAACTCTTGTGCATTACCTGGTTCCACTAGTAGGCCATTGGAATTGTGGTCGATAATGTCAGGGATGCCACCTGCATTAGTACCTACCACAGGTAAACCAGAGCCCATGCCTTCCAAGATGACAGAACCAAGCCCCTCGGTATAGGAAGGGTGTACTTGCAAATCTGCTGCGGCAAACCAGTCACCCATGTTGCTTTGTTTGCCCTCGAAACTGATGTTAGTCAGGCCTTTTGCTTGTGACTCAAGTGCTTGTCTTTCTGAGCCATCGCCTAACAAGCAAAAATGGATAGAGGGTACAGAACTCTCTAGGAGCCTTGCCGCATCGACGGTGACATTGAAGCCTTTATGCTTCAGCATGTTCGCTCCATGTATTACTATAAATTTGTCTGCGAAGCGGTCTTTAATCGTTTGTACGGCTTGTGCGTCAACAGGGTATGTAACAGGTGAACTTGGGATTTTGTACGTTACCGAAGTTGGGTAAGCATCTTTCACTCTCTGAACTATCTCAGTACTTAAACCTATCACAGCGGATGCTTTTGAATAGGCTAGGTTTGCCAACCATTTCTTCTTCAATGCGTTATCGATTCGACGAGTTATAATATATGGTTTGCCGTAGAGCATATGTTGGATTAGAGCCCAATAGATAGCACGGCCTTCATGCACATGGATAAGAGCACAGTCGTTGGTAATAGACTTTGAGTGTGCTTTGGTAAAATGGTTAGCCAATACCACTTTAACACCTAGCGCTTTTATCGCATCGACGAAAGGGCTCTTCGGGTTTGCAACGACAGTCAGTTGATAGCCGAGCTTTACTTGCTGCTTAATGAGCTGCAGTGTCTGGTTCTCGCCGCCATGGTATCCAGAAGCTAAGTTAACGTGGCAAATGTTCATGTTATTGCTCTTTAATTGTGTTTTTTGACGTAATCACGCAACCACAGATCGGCATAGCGAGTGAAGGTTGTGTTTGCACTCAGTACAGCAAGTAAAAAACCATGTCGACCATCTAAGAAGCCACGTTTAATAATGTACATTTTGAAGAAACGGAAGAAGCCGTGTGTAAATGCGCTAAAAAGTGAGGCCGACTTTTTACCTTCACGTTGATCTGCCCAAGATTGCATATACAGTTGGGTTTTACGCGTGTACTCGCCCAATTTTTCGTAAGTAAAATGCTTTAATCGGCCATTCAATGAAACTACTTTAAAGCCATCGGGAATCACAACGCTTTCGTGAACTAGCGCATCGTTATATTTCGTTTCTGATGTTTTGTATAAACGTACAACCCAATCAGGTGACCAGCCTGAGTAACGAATCTCTTTAGCAAAGGCTGTTGTCAGTCGGTTCACACGATAAATGTTTTTATCTCTGTGTTGGCTGATTGCATTGAGTATGCCTTTACGTAATTCATCTGTGACACGTTCATCGGCATCAAGCCAAAGTATAAAATCTGATTCTACATAGTTTTGAGCAAGTTGACGCTGTTTACCAAACCCAGGCCATTCTAAATTGGTGTAAAACTTATCGGTATATTGCCTAGCGATTTCTTCAGTGCTGTCAGTACTACCTGAATCTAGAAGAACAATCTCATCGACCCAATCTTTTACTGTGTCTAGACAAGCTTTAAGGTGCTTCTCTTCATTTTTTACGATTAAGGCAACGGCTAAAGTGGGTTTAGACAAGGTAGATTCCTTCTTGAACACTATTCTAAAGGTAGAGTTTACAGGTATTGCGGATACAAATCTTCGACAACTTGATCAAACATAGTCACAACGCTATCGCTGGAAATCCTGTCCATTGCCTTTTCATCTTTTGCTCGAGTTCGCCAACCTAATTCTTGACTATTTTTTCCCGTTTCTGCAAAGATAACCTCTTCATAGACAGATACGGCATACTTCAAGTAGTTATAAGGACCTACACGAATAGGGTTATGGTGGGCATATAAGCCAATAATTGGCGTTTTCATCGCACTTGCCATATGAGCTGGACCAGTATCTGGGGCAATAACAATATCCACTAAGTCTATCAGCGATAACATTTGCATGATGGAGCTTTCACCAACCAAGTTTAAACAAGGCTCTTGAAGTAGTGTTTGAATATCGCTGGCTAGGTCAACTTCTATCTTTGCTGGGCTACCTGCCAGGATGACGTTCCAGCCATTATTTCGCGCATGATTAATGACATCGACATAGCCTTCAGCATTCCAGTTCTTGTATGCTTTACTCGCTCCGGGAACCAATAATAAGTTGGGTTTCTCTGAGTCTAGCTTTGTTTCCGCCCAAGCCTTGTCCTCTTCAGAATAAGACAAAGACCAAGATAGCTCAGATTGAGGTACACCAATTTTATGAGCAAATGCCATTAGACCATCGGCGACATGAAGAGACGCTGGAGAAGGCACTTTGACGTTGGTGAACAACGTTTGAAAATCTTGGCTGCGTTCAGGGGAGAACCCCAGCTTATACTTTGCGTTAATACCCAAGGTAGCTACACTTGCTCGAATCGCATATTGCATATGAAGCAAGGCATCAAATTTTCGATCCCCTAGCTGCTTCCACAGAGCTTTATAGCCTTCAATTCCACGCTTCTTATCAAAAACAATCACTTCAATGCCATCTATCGCTTTGAGTAGTTGAGCTTCTAGCTTACCTGTAATCCAGGTTATTTTAGTGTCTGGCCATTGTTTTTGAATCGCTTGGGCTGTGGCGATGGTGTTGCATACGTCACCAAGTGCAGATAAACGCAATATACAAAGTGAAGACGGGGTTGAAGTGAGCATAGTTATTGTCTGATTCGATAAATAGGTGCATGTAAATTATGCAGACATCCCTGAGAAATGTAAAATACACAGCTGCTATACTGAGTGCTAATGAGTTCAGGGCGGGATCGCACTTTGTTAACAAATATGATCTAATAGCGTCAAACCCTTAGCTAGACAGCCATTTTGAACTTAATTGAGCACCTATCCGTCATCGAAGATACTCGTTCTGACATTAACCAAAAACATGACCTTATTGACGTTATGTTCCTCGTTATTAGTGCTATTGCATCTGGGTGCGAAGGATGGCAAGACATTGAATTTTATGGGGAAGAGAAGTTAAGCTGGTTAAGAAAGTACAGGCCATTCAAACATGGAATCCCCCGACGACACACAATAGCACGCATATTACGCTCAGTTGTTGCGGAGTCATTGCTTGAAGCGTTGGCCTTGTGGATAAACGAACAAAGAGCCAACCAAAATAAACCCATAATCGCATTCGACGGAAAAGTCCTGCGTGGCTCTTATCGAAATGACAGGAAAACAGCGTTGCAGTTGGTCACGGCATATGACACTGAGCGTGGCCTTGTTCTGAGCCAAAAACCGACGGAAAACAAGAATGGCGAGATCAGTGTTGTGCGCCAAATGCTTGATGTTATAAATGTAAAAGGCAGTGTGGTCACGATTGATGCGCTGCATTGCCAGCGCGAAACCCTAGAGAAGATAAAAGAAAAGAAAGCGCATGTTGTTGTTCAAGTGAAGAACAACCAACCGAAACTAAGAGCGGCTGTTGTTGAACAGTTTCAGGCTATCTTCGATGCTAGGAAAGAGAAAATAGTCACTGAAATCAAAGAGACACATCATGGTCGTAACGAAGAGCGATACGTTTTTCAACTTAAGGCTAAGTTGCCCGAAGAACTAGCAAAGAAATGGCCGACGGTAAGAAGCATTATAGCAGTGGAACGCCACCGAGTGATAAACGGGAAAGGCACCGTAGATACGTCATACTACATAAGTTCCATGTCGCCGAATCACAAATTACTTGGTCATTATATTCGTCAACACTGGCGAATTGAAAGTGTGCCGCAGGCACTGAAGTTAGCAGCATAAGGAGATGCTATGACTTAAGGCATAAGCTCAGGAAGAGATGGTGGTAGGCCCACCGAAGTCTGCTGTCGGAAGCTGGCTTCAAACCACTCCAAGTGGCTGTAGTTAAGAGCTATGGTCATGAGCGTTGGAGTCAAAGTGCGAACGAAAGTTCGGCAGGTACGATATAGAGAGACGAGTTAACCCGAACCCATGTGGACGCGTCGTAATCCAGAGATTGACATCAAAACCAAGGGCGTTTCTATCTCTTGGGATAAGTCTATGAGTAAACTCCGAATGCTGCATAGACGGTGTCCGGCGTATAGTGGGCGTGAATCTATATCAGGCTCTTTTTGGGAACTGCGGGAACCAGTCGTTGTGATGCCTAAGGAAGACATACAAGCCACTGAATTGGCGAGTATTAGAGTACCGATGCACAGCACTGGGACGGAGCTATCTGTAGTAGTGAGGAAACAGCTGTAATGGTTGTGGAGCGAAGGGGTAGCGTTAGGCCGTCGTTAAGTTCTGCCCAACTGACAATAAGTCAGGAGGAGGCAGAGGTTAAGACAAAACAATTCAACATTTCAAAATGGCAAGTAGTCAACGCATACAAGTTGGTGAAAGCAAATGCAGGCGCGGCAGGGGTTGATAATGAAACACTGGCCGAATTTGACAGGAACTTAAAAGGAAATCTCTATAAAATTTGGAACCGATTGGCATCGGGAACCTACTTCCCTCCGCCAGTACTGGCTGTAGCCATTCCAAAGAAAGCCGGAGGCGAGAGGATACTTGGTATACCAACCGTCAGTGACCGCATCGCACAGATGGTGGTCAAACTGACATTTGAACCCCAAGTAGAACCGCACTTCTTGCCAGATTCGTATGGATACAGACCAAAGAAATCGGCTCTAGATGCTATAGGTGTAACTCGAAGACGGTGTTGGGACTATGACTGGTGCCTTGAGTTCGATATTAGGGCATTGTTTGATAAAATACCGCACGACCTACTGATGAAAGCAGTCGATAAACACTGCACAGAAAAGTGGGTAAGGTTATATATCAAACGTTGGTTAACAGCACCGATGAAAATGCCAGATGGAGAGTTGAAAGCAAGGGATATGGGAACACCTCAAGGAGGGGTAATCAGTCCTGTTCTCGCCAATCTCTTTTTACATTATGTCTTCGATAAATGGTTACACAAGCATTACCGCGGTATACCTTGGTGTCGATATGCGGATGATGGGCTGGTTCATTGCAAAAGCAAAGAAGAAGCCGAACACTTGCTAGAGGTACTGAGAGAGCGCTTTGCTGAGTGTGGTCTAGAGTTGCATCCAGAAAAGACCAAAATAGTTTACTGCAAAGACGGAAGCCGAAAAGGCAACCATGAACACACAAGCTTCGACTTTCTTGGATATACATTCAGGCGTCGATTAGTGAAGAATACCAAGCGAAACAGTATGTTTGTAAGCTTCACGCCAGCGGTGAGTAAGGTTGCTTTGAAAGCGATGAGGCGGAGAATTAAAACGCTGAAGGTACGAAGCCGAACAGATCTCAACATCGCACAGATATCAGGTTGGTTAAATCCAATGATAAATGGCTGGATTGGGTACTATGGTAAGTACTATCGGTCGTCGCTATACCCAGTGTTTAGACACATCAACAAAGCTCTGATTAGGTGGGCGAGACGCAAATACAAAAAACTTCGTCGCCATAAGACTCGAGCAACGCTGTTCTTGGAAAGGATAGCTAAGCAGAATCCGTGGTTGTTTGCCCATTGGAGGCATGGAATGAGAGGATCGTTTGCCTAATGGAAGCGGTATGAACTGAGAGGTTCACGTACCGTTTTGCGAGAGGCTGCAGGGGGAGTTCCTGCGGTCTACTCACCA
>NZ_JBFRTQ010000123.1:0-27375 GCF_041474195.1 Vibrio sp. 10N.222.52.C3
ACCATCCTAAAATCCTAAGTCGCTGGGTCGGTCTCTCTAGACTGGCCCTGTAATCTCTCTCTAGCCCTTGCTCTACCTGACTTCTTCAGTAATTACTTTCCCTAGGTTTCGTTGACGGCGTCGTCGGTCCGGTCCTAGTCCGGTCTTTCACCCTGATTTTAGGTCTATTGCCGTCGTCGTCGACGGGGCACCCACTCTAGATTTCCATCTAATTCCACCAGTCCATTCCCTCAACCCAAGTTCTCGCCCTAACGCATACGAGATTCACCCTAGAACCACTCCTAGCGTTGAGATTACCGATTTCAGTATGAATACCAGTCCAGTGATTAGCCTTCGTTTCTAGCTCTGTGGTTCACTGCTGCTGACTACTAACCTAAATCACTTAAGAGATATCAGACCGATTACCACTGAGGGTAATCGGTCATCATTGTTCAACAATCATCTGGTTCTAATCTTCGGTGCTGAGTCTCCTGATTGATCTCAGCTAGAACTCCATTTAGGTATCTCATTTATATCTATTATTAATTAACTTCAGCTAATGGACAGGATGTTGATTATATTTTTGTTGGTTTAGTCAGGAAGTTTTTCTGGGGTTCTGTTCTGGTGTTGAGTGGCATGTATCTAGCGAAGAATCGTGTCGTACAGATGAGAGAGGTTACTGATGGTTGATATCAGCCTGAGATAGATCTTCGGGTTCTGTGGTGATTAGGTGGAGTGTTTCACTGGCGCTAATGGAATCGTGCTTACAGGAAGTAATCGAAGACCGGATATGGAAAGGACTAGAAAAGATAAAGGCCCATGAATTTCTTCATGAGCCTTATCGGAATTTGGTGGCCCCTCCCAGATTTGAACTGGGGACCGAACGATTATGAGTCGTGCGCTCTAACCACTGAGCTAAGGGGCCGTAGGGCATAGATTATAGGGGAAGCGTTCAATGGTGTCTAGACACTATAAGGGGCAATTCCGCTTACATCTTAGCCACTTAAATCACACGGATAAAAAAAAGGTGAGCCAACGCTCACCTTTTCTTATTTATGCTTAAAAGCTAACCACAATAAAGTTTGTGATTACTCGTCTAGGAAGCTACGCAGAGTTTCTGAGCGGCTTGGGTGACGAAGTTTACGCAGTGCTTTTGCTTCGATCTGACGGATACGTTCACGAGTTACGTCGAACTGCTTGCCCACTTCTTCAAGAGTGTGGTCAGTGTTCATGTCGATACCGAAACGCATACGCAGTACTTTAGCTTCACGAGGCGTGAGGCCAGCAAGAACGTCTTTAGTTGCACCGCGTAGGCTTGTTGCCGTTGCAGAGTCTAGAGGTAGTTCTAGCGTTGTATCCTCGATGAAATCACCTAGGTGCGAATCTTCGTCGTCACCGATTGGTGTCTCCATTGAGATTGGCTCTTTAGCGATTTTCAGTACTTTACGGATCTTGTCTTCAGGCATTTGCATGCGTTCAGCCAGTTCTTCCGGAAGTGGTTCACGACCCATCTCTTGTAGCATTTGACGAGAGATACGGTTTAGTTTGTTGATCGTTTCGATCATGTGAACCGGAATACGGATAGTACGAGCTTGGTCGGCAATCGAACGAGTGATTGCTTGACGGATCCACCAAGTAGCGTAAGTAGAGAACTTGTAACCACGACGGTATTCAAACTTATCTACCGCTTTCATCAGACCGATGTTACCTTCTTGGATTAGATCCAGGAATTGTAGACCACGGTTTGTGTACTTCTTAGCAATCGAGATTACTAGACGTAAGTTCGCTTCAACCATCTCTTTCTTCGCACGACGAGCTTTCGCTTCACCGATAGACATGCGACGGCTGATATCTTTGATGCTTTGAACAGTAAGAGACGTTTCACGTTCGATCATATCCAGCTTTTGGATAGAGCGACGGATGTCGTGCTCGTTACGTTTAATCTTTTCTGCGTATGGCTTGTCTGAAGCAAGAACTTCATCCAACCATGCTTCGCTAGATTCGTTGCCAGTAAATAGAGCAATGAAAGATTTCTTCGGCATTTTGCCGTACTCAACCGTTTGACGCATGATTAGGCGTTCTTGAGTACGTACACGATCCATAGAGTTACGCAGTTCGTTTACTAGGTAATCAAACTGTTTTGGTGTTAGACGGAACTCTTTGAATACGTCTTGCATCATTGTCGTTGCAAGCATTGCTTTCGGGCTTTCATGGCCGTACTCGTTGATCGCTAGTTGACGATTCTGGTAGCTAGTACGAAGTGCTGTGAACTTCTCAAGAGCAAGTTCAGGATCGATACCTGTATCTTCTTCTTCCTCTTCCTCGTCGTCTTCAGCGTCTTCTTTGTCTTCGTCTTCCAGATCAGTTTCAGCAAGTTCTGAACCGATGTGAGTCGCCGTTGGCGCAGCTGTGCCATCGTCGTCAGGGTCAACAAAGCCATTGATTAGGTCTGTTAAGCGAATCTCTTCTGCTTGTACGCGGTCAAACTGTTCCAAGATGTATGGAATAGTGCCTGGGTACTCAGCAACCGATAGTTGAACTGTATTGATACCATCTTCAATACGTTTCGCAATGTCGATTTCGCCTTCACGAGTCAGTAGTTCAACCGTACCCATTTCACGCATGTACATACGAACTGGGTCAGTAGTACGGCCAATCTCGCTTTCTACGCTTGAAAGCGCAGCAGCTGCAGCTTCGGCTGCATCTTCATCTATATTGGCATCGTCATCATTAAGTGCTAGATCATCAGCATCAGGTGCAGTTTCAACTACCTTGATACCCATGTCGTTGATCATTTGAATGATGTCTTCTACCTGTTCAGAATCCACGATTTCTGCAGGTAGGTGGTCGTTTACTTCGGCGTAGGTCAGATAGCCTTGTTCCTTGCCTTTAATAACAAGTAATTTAAGCTGTGACTGCGGATTTTGATCCATAGATGATATCCAACTTCAGGTCTGGTGAAGGACGTTGCATTCTCAAATGCAAACCAATTATGTTAACAAATTTATTAAATGCTGACTAATCAAACAGGGTTACGCTTTTAGATCTAGCATTAAAGCTAGTAGCTCCCTTTTTTCTTCGGCTGATAAACCGACGCTTCTTGCTTTGGCCTGCAGGTTTTCAATTTGTTTTTCAACGCACTGGGCAAGTATGTTGTCCAATGAGTCTAAAAATATGTCTTCTTGATTGTCTTCGTCGAGGGGGATTTCCCAGCTCGCGAGACGAGACAGAAGAGCCTCATGTTTATTGTGTCGCCAATGCTCTAATAATTGGCCTGTGTTGATATGGGGATGCGCGTGGCATTTATCAAGTACTTCGACGAATAAACTTAGCCCAGGCAATTGTAAGCCTTTGACACTTGATAAATCCGGTACCATATCAGCATAGCTCGGATTTTGGATAAGCAAAGCGATAACTTCACGCATTGGAGTGCGCTTCAGCTCTTTATGTGGTTGAGGTGTCGGGTTCTGTGTATGAACACGCGCACGTCTCAATTGGTTATCAAATCCAGTTCGCTCATCGAGCAGTTTTTCGAGCAATTCTTGGAAGTAACTGTCAGGGATTTTATTAATCAAGGCGCTGGCGTGTGCACGCAGTGCTGATTTCCCTTCGGTTGTTCCCAAGTTTAACTTGTGTATTTCAATCAGGTTATCGAACAAATAGGTCGAAAGCGGTGTCGCATTTTGAACAAGCTGTTCAAAAGCGGCTTTGCCATGCTCTCTAATATAGCTGTCTGGATCTTCACCGTCGGGCAAGAATAGAAACTTAAGCGTGTTACCGGTTTTCAGGTATTCAAGCGCGTTTTCTAGTGCGCGCCATGCGGCCTCTTTACCTGCTCGGTCACCATCGTAACAACAAACCACAGTGCTGGTTTGACGGAACAACATTTGAACATGGTCGCCGGTTGTCGAGGTGCCCAGTGATGCTACTGAGTAATCAACACCATATTGCGCGAGTGCCACGACATCCATGTAACCTTCAACCACAAGTATTTGCGGCGGTTCACGGTAGGCTTGCAGCACTTCATAAAGGCCGTAAAGCTCTTTACCTTTATGGAAGATAGGCGTTTCTGGTGAGTTGAGATATTTTGGAGTACCGTCTTCTAATACACGACCACCAAAACCAATCACACGGCCACGACGATCGCGAATCGGGAACATTACGCGTCCACGGAATCGGTCGTATCGGTTACCTTTATCGTTCTCAATTAACATGCCGCCAGTCACGAGCATGTCTTGGGCTTCTTTCTGTTGGCCAAAGTTCTTACGAACTAAGTCCCACTCATCGGCCACATACCCAATGCCAAACTTCTGGACGATCTCGCCCGAAAGGCCACGATTCTTTAGGTAATCAATCGCAGGTTTGTTGGCTGATATTTTCAGTTGAGAGCGGTAAAAATTACTGATACCGCCCATCAAATCGTAGAGGTTACGTTTTTGTTCGCTGTTGGCTCTTGGTGCTGTTGATATCTCGCCGCTGCGCTGTTCTCTAGGAACATCGAGGCCTAAGAAAGAGGCTAGCTCTTCAATAGCTTCAACAAAATCGAGACGTTCGAACTCCATAATGAAGTCGATAGCATTACCGTGTACGCCACAACCAAAGCAGTGATAAAACTGTTTTTCTTGGCTTACGCTAAAAGAAGGGGTCTTTTCGTTGTGGAATGGGCAACAAGCACCATAGTTTTTGCCTTTTTTCTTAAGTTTCACGCGTGCGTCCACAATGTCGACAATGTCGAGACGCGCTAGGAGATCATCGATGAAACTACGCGGGATGTGTCCTGCCATAAAACCTTAGAAAAATGCACTAACTGAGAGTGTGGATAATAATAGTTTGAATAGGTTACAGATACAAACAAGCCGTGCGTTCCGAAGGATTGCACGGCTTGTTGCAATTTGATTTGGGATTAAGCGAGTTTAGAACGAACTAAACCACTAACTTTACCCATATCTGCACGCCCTTGAATTTGTGGTTTCAAGATAGCCATTACTTTACCCATGTCTTGCATGCCCGCTGGTTGAGCTTCGGCGATTGCGCTATCAAGTAGTGCAATAACTTCTTCATCAGTTAGCGGTTGAGGCATAAAGCCTTCAAGTACCGTAATTTCTGCTTTTTCCACGTCAGCAAGATCTTGACGATTTGCCGATTCATATTGAGCAACAGAATCGCGACGTTGCTTAACCATTTTAACTAATACAGCAAGAATGTCGTCGTCGTTCAGAGTGATCCGTTCGTCAACTTCACGTTGCTTAATTGCTGAAAGAGCTAAGCGGATAGTGCCAAGGCGCGGTTTGTCCTTGGCTTTCATCGCTAATTTTTGCTCTTCTTTGAGTTGTTCAATAAGAGCCATAACTCAGTCCTTATGGATTAAGTTATTAGTACAGGCGAACGCGACGTGCGTTTTCGCGAGCTAGCTTCTTAGCGTGACGCTTTTGAGCTGCTGCTTTAGCGCGTTTGCGAACTGTAGTTGGCTTTTCGTAGTGCTCGCGACGGCGAACTTCAGAAAGGATACCTGCTTTTTCACAAGAGCGCTTGAAACGACGTAGTGCAACGTCGAACGGTTCGTTTTCACGTACTTTAACTATTGGCATATGCCTTTCACCTCAGGGGTTATTCATTATCGCTGGCCACTCAGTACCAAATCAGAGAAGTTACCCATCGAGCTAACTCTCTATTCGCGTTTGGCCATTAACCAGCTTGATCAAAAATGGTGCGGAATTTTAATCCGATCACAGTGGCTTTGTAAAGCACTTTGTCGATTATAGTCTGTACAATATTTGTTTGAAGAGCTTAGGCAGGGTAATATTGCGCTAATTTCCCATTTTAGACGAAAGCGTGCCGAGAAAATTATGCGCATTATTGGTATTGAAACCTCTTGTGATGAAACAGGAATCGCGATTTATGATGATGAGCAAGGGCTGCTTTCTCATCAATTATATAGCCAAGTAAAGCTGCACGCCGATTACGGTGGTGTGGTACCTGAGCTAGCTTCGCGTGACCACGTGAAAAAAACAATTCCTCTTATTAAAGCGGCATTAGCTGAAGCGAACCTAACGTCGAAAGACATTGATGGTGTGGCTTACACGGCTGGTCCAGGTTTAGTGGGCGCTTTGCTTGTAGGTGCAACGATTGGTCGCAGTATTGCTTATGCGTGGGGCGTGCCTGCTGTGCCTGTCCATCATATGGAAGGCCACCTTCTTGCGCCAATGTTAGAAGACAATCCACCTCCATTCCCATTTGTGGCTCTGCTGGTTTCTGGCGGCCATACTATGATGGTAGAAGTGAAAGGCATTGGTGAATACCGAATTCTTGGTGAATCGATTGATGATGCAGCGGGTGAAGCGTTTGATAAAACCGCGAAGCTGATGGGCTTAGATTACCCTGGTGGTCCACTGCTATCTCGCTTGGCAGAAAAAGGCACTCCGGGTCGTTTTAAGTTCCCGCGTCCAATGACCGATCGTCCAGGTCTAGATATGAGCTTTTCTGGTCTGAAGACGTTCGCAGCGAATACCATTCGTGATAACGATAATGATAACCAGACTCGTGCTGATATTGCTTATGCATTCCAAGAAGCTGTTTGTGCAACCTTAGTAATCAAGTGTAAGCGCGCCTTGGTAGAAACAGGCATGAAACGTATAGTGATTGCTGGCGGTGTAAGTGCTAACAAGCAACTGCGTGTTGAGCTTGAAGCTCTTGCTAAGAAAATCGGTGGTGAGGTGTACTACCCACGCACAGAATTCTGTACAGATAACGGTGCGATGATCGCTTATGCGGGCATGCAGCGCCTGAAAAATGGCGAGACTGCAGATCTTTCAGTTCAAGCAACACCACGTTGGCCGATTGACCAATTAGAGCCAATTGCTTAATACATCAAGATGTTTCGATAAACGGTCGCCTAGTGCGGCCGTTTTTATATCCTAGCTTACCGACCGTATGTCGATAAATAATTGCTGATAGAGATTAGGGAAGAAAATGAACAAGTTCACAGTAGACAATCAATCGATGGCGTACCTAGATGAAGGTCAAGGCCCTGTTGTTGTACTCGGCCACAGCTACCTTTGGGATAGTGCAATGTGGAAGCCGCAGATCGAAGCATTAAAAACTCAGTATCGCTGTATTGTTCCAGAGCTTTGGTCTCACGGTGAGTCTCAAGCTGCACCCGCTTCGATGCGTAACTTGAAAGATTACGCTCAGCACGTTTTGGCTCTGCTTGATCATTTAGAGATCGAAGAATTCTCAGTGGTTGGCTTATCGGTTGGCGGTATGTGGGGAACAGAGTTAGCGGAACTTGCACCTTCACGTATTAAGTCTTTGGTTCTAATGGATACTTTTGTGGGTTTAGAACCAGAGGTTGCTCACGCAAAGTACTTCAGCATGTTAGATACCATCACTCAAACCAAGACGGTTCCTCAGCCAATTGTTGAAGCGGTTGTGCCACTGTTCTTCGCTAATGATACGCAAACCAACACGCCAGCTTTAGTGGAAGGTTTTACTCAGCAGTTATCTGAACTTAAGGGTGATAAAGCGGAAGAAGTGGCGCGCATCGGTCGAATGGTCTTTGGACGTCGTGATATGATCGAATCAGTAGAGAACTTCGCGCTACCTGTGTTGATTGCGGTAGGACAAGAAGACAAACCACGTCCGGTACTTGAGTCATACCTAATGCACGATTGCATTACGGGCAGTGAATTAGTGGTGATTCCTGGCGCAGGTCATATTAGCTCGTTAGAGCAACCAGAGTTTGTGAACACAATGCTGAAGACGTTTTTAGATAAACATCTGCTGTAAGCTTTAAATACTGAATATTATGGTTCGGCTTAGACGTGACAGTTTAAGCCGATTTTTTTTGTCCGAGTTTTGGTTCGCTGCCATCGAGTAGGCGGCGGATATTCTGATGGTGACGCAACACGATCAAACAACACAACATGGCTACAGGCAGTGTGTATTGAGGTTTGACTAACCAAGCGTAGAAAGGGGCAAGTAGCACAGTAACCAGTGCAGCTAAAGAAGAGTAACGAAACAAAAACGCGACCACTAACCAAGTCGCCATGATCATTCCGGTTAGATCGAACCCTATTGGGGCGATAGCGCCGAGTGCGGTTGCCACGCCTTTACCACCTTTGAAGTGGAAGAAGATCGGATACATATGGCCAAGACACGCCGCAATTGCCACAACCCCAAGAATGATTGGGTCGATCTTGAGGTAGTAGCCAAGCCAGACAGGGATAGTGCCTTTCAGCATGTCACACAAAAGGACGGCAGCTGCTGCGCCTTTACCGCCAACACGCAGGACATTGGTTGCTCCTGGGTTGTTAGAACCTACTGTTCGAGGATCTGGGAGCCTCAAAACTCGGCATATCAAGACCGCACTAGAGATTGAACCTAGTAAGTAGGCAGCAATGATCATGATAAGTGCCAATGGGGTCATGTCTGTCCTTTAACGGTTATACGCCTAACGATGGGAAAATAATGCTCAATCCAAGAGTAATTGATATCATATCTCGAATTACGCAAATAATACGTTTTTTTCCCCCATATGGGTATCCGACCTCTAAAAGGACAAGTCATGGCACTGGATAAAGTTTTCATTGAACAGCTAGAAGTAATTACAACGATCGGTGTTTACGATTGGGAACAAGAGATTAAACAAAAACTTGTGCTTGATATTGAAATGGCTCATGACAACCGCCCAGCAGGCAAGAGTGATGATGTGGTTGATGCTTTGGATTATTCGAAAGTGAGCACTGCAGTACTTGAGCACATTGCAAATGGCCGTTTTCTACTCGTAGAACGTGTTGCTGAAGAAGTCGCAGAGCTTATTATGACTCAGTTCTCTGTGCCGTGGATTAAAATCCGATTGGCTAAACCTGGCGCAGTGCCACAAGCAAAAGCCGTTGGTGTGATCATCGAACGAGGTCAAGCATGACAGTAGCCTATGTTGGTGTTGGCACGAACATAGACCGCGACAAGCATGCAAGGGTGGCATGGACAGAGCTTCAATCGTTAGGGACTAACCTTAAATGCTCTAAAATCTATCACTGTGAGCCCGTCGGTTTTAATAGCCATCCGTTTTATAACTTTGTGATAGAGCTCGACACGTCACTCTCATTGACTGAATTTTCACAGCAGCTGCGTAAAATTGAGTTTAAATGGGGTCGCTCTCAAGATGCGCACAAACTACAAGATCGAAAACTCGATCTTGATATTGTGCTGTTTGGAGAGGAGGTTTCTGAGTGTGAACCAGAATTACCACGCAGTGATATCTACAAATATCCTTTTGTAACACAGCCGCTTTATGATCTTTGTCCTGCGCGAGTGATCCCGCAAGACGGAAGAACCGTCAGTGAAATATGGCAGAAGATGCAGCAATTAGACTCGCTCTCTGTCGTAGATATAAAACTATAATTTTTAAGGTAAGTAATGAGTTATTTTGAAGCGTTTATATTGGCGTTGGTGCAAGGCTTTACAGAGTTTTTACCTATTTCCAGTTCTGCACACCTAATCCTTCCTTCAGCTGTTTTAGGCTGGGAAGATCAAGGTTTGGCTTTTGATGTCGCTGTCCACGTTGGTACTTTGGCAGCTGTTGTTATCTATTTCCGTAAAGAAGTGGTCTCTCTGTTGAGCGCATTCTTTGGTTCAGTGTTTAAAGGCGATCGTAGTAAAGAAGCGAAGTTAGCGTGGATGATCATTCTTGCGACGATTCCTGCGTGTATCTTTGGCTTGTTGATGAAAGATATTGTTGAGCTTTACTTACGCAGTGCGTGGGTGATCGCGACGACAACGATTATCTTTGGTCTATTGTTATGGTGGGTGGACAAGAACTCAAGCCTGCGCGATGACGAATACCAAGCGGGTTGGAAAAAGGCGCTGTTTATTGGTCTTGCTCAAGCAATGGCGATCATTCCGGGCACGTCTCGTTCTGGCGCAACCATTACCGCGGCGCTTTACCTTGGTTTCACACGTGAAGCGGCGGCTCGACTCTCTTTCTTGATGTCTATCCCAATCATCACTCTGGCTGGTGGTTATTTAGGTCTTAAGTTGGTGACAAGCGGTGATCCAATCCATGTTGGCACTTTGCTAACGGGCGTTGCGGTGTCTTTCATCAGTGCTTACATCTGTATCCACTTCTTCTTGAAGCTTATCTCTCGTATGGGCATGACACCGTTCGTTATCTACCGCCTGATTCTAGGTTGTGGTCTGTTTGCTTTCTTAATGATGCAGTAACAGACACAGGCAACGGTCTCGCTGTAAGAATTGAAACAAAAGGCCCGCTTAACTGCGGGCTTTTTATACGTTTTAGGTAGAGCGGCGACGATTAACTGCTAGCGAGTTCTGATAGGGCGTTTTCAATTGCGATGGCTCTGCGTTTCTCTTGTTCTTCTCGAATATCTTTACCTTTAAAGCCATCGGCAATAATCGCCTTAACTTCGACTTGAAGCGCCGCTTGGTAGGCGACTTCAAAGCGCGCTTTTTGAGGGTAAGGCTGATCTTGTAACCCTTTTCGGCCTGCGTGGTCGGCCTGGCAGCAAAGTAGTATATCGTCGAACCTATCTGGCTTACGCCAAACATCGAACTTGTTGAGAACCTTGAGAAAGGTGGTTGGTTTGAGCTCGCCTGCGCGGTGGATATTAGAATGTTGCTCGCACACTAACAACGCAAGGTCTCTGAACTCATTGGGCACTCTCACTCGCTCACACAGTTTCTTGATTATCTTAACACCTGTGTGGCAGTGCATTTTATGGCTTGGCCATTCAGCTTGTGGTGTGACGCCTTTACCTAAGTCATGCACTTGAGCTGCAAAGCGTACCGGTAGCGATGGGCTTAATAGTGCGGCTTGCTGAGCAACCATCAGAGTGTGAATACCCGTGTCGATTTCAGGGTGCCATTTTTCAGGTTGAGGGACGCCAAATAGAGCGTCAATCTCAGGTAATACGACTGCCAATGCACCACACTCTTTCAATACAGAGAGGAACACTTCAGGGTGCGGTGTACTAAGAGACTTATGCCACTCTTGCCAAACTCGCTCTGCAGTAAGGTGTGCCAGTTCACCAGATTGGACGATCTCACTCATCATATCCATGGTTTCAGGTGCAACCGTGAAGTTAAGATGGTGAAGCTTGGCGGCGAAGCGAGCCACACGCAGTACACGAAGAGGGTCTTCAACAAAAGCGTCTGAAACGTGTCTTAAGATACGATCCGAGAGATCTTTCTGGCCATGATAAGGATCGTGAAGTTGGCCTTTATCATCTTGAGCTATAGCGTTGATGGTCAGATCTCGACGCATCAGGTCTTCTTCCAAACTCACGTCTGGCGCGAAGTAACATTCGAAGCCTGTGTAACCAGAGCCTGATTTTCTCTCAGTGCGAGCCAGTGCGTGCTCTTCTTTGGTTTTTGGGTGCAAGAATACCGGGAAATCTTTTCCCACAGCAGTAAAGCCAAGGTTTTCCATCTCTTGAGGGGTACTCCCTACCACGACCCAATCTCTATCATAACTATCAATATTGAGCAGCTTATCGCGCACTGCTCCACCGACTAGATAGCGTTGTAGCCCGTTGTCTTTTGGTAGGCTATCGTAAATTTGCAACTTATCACCTCGAAATGTTTTATCACTGCTGGACTTTACTGCAAGCAATGGTACTTTCCATTAATCGTAATTATAGGGCAGCACATGTATAAGGAATATTTTGGCTTCGTTGAGATGCCATTTTCGATTGTACCAAATTCTCGCTACTTGTTTTTGAGTCAGCGCCATCAAGAAGCGATGCAGAACCTACAAGCCGGTTTAGGCGAGGGTGGGGGCTTTGCGATGCTTACTGGTGAGGTTGGTACAGGGAAAACAACGGTCGCTAAGGCGATGTTGTCTTCATTGGATAGTCATACTCAGGCTGGCCTTATACTTAACCCTACGTTTTCAAATACGGATTTACTAGAAGCTATCTGCGATGAGTTTGAGGTCGAGTACCCAGAACAAGCATCGTTGAAACAGCTCAGTCAGGCTATTCATTATTTTCTACTTGATAGCCATGCCGAAGGCATTCAAACCCTATTGGTGATCGATGAAGCCCAACACCTCGCTGCCGATGTGTTGGAGCAGTTACGCCTTCTAACAAACTTGGAAACCGACAATCGTAAGCTGTTAAAAGTACTGTTGGTCGGCCAGCCGGAATTACAACAGCACTTACAAACCACGCAGCTACGTCAGCTAGCACAGCGCATTACTGGTCGTTATCACTTACTGCCTCTTAATACCGAAGAAACGGGCAAGTACATCGCGTTTCGTTTGGAGACGGCGGGTGGCGAGCAGATGTTGTTTTCGAACCGTTCTATCAAGCTGATTGCTCAATATACGCATGGTATTCCAAGGCTCATTAACTTGGTGTGTGATAAAGCACTGCAGTTGGCTTTTCATGACGGTGAGCAGCTACCGAGCAATGAAACGGTTAACCGAGCGTGTCAGCAGGTTATGTCCTTTCAGGCCGATGTGTATCACGTCGAGAAAGCTCTAACTTCTCGTGTCGCGCCTAAGTTATTCCAATACGCAGGGATTGCGACGTTAAGCGTTGGTCTTGCAATAGCGACCTTTAACTTCGCTCCAAGCTATATCAATGCTTGGTTGCCTACGGATGCATCAAATGGAGCAAAGACGGAAGTGTTAGCACGTACTCAGCGTTCTTTGGTATCAGATGTTCCTAAGTTGGTTGCTGAGCCAAAACCTGCCAAGTTTGAATTGCCACAACACATTCAACAACATTTGATGCAGGGGACCAATCGTTCTCTCGCTATCAAAGACTTGTATACGCTGTGGGGATATCAATCTTCACTGCGTGATGGATTGTGCTTAAGTGAGCCACAAAGTGTTTTTGTGTGTGAGCAGCAGCAGGCCAGTTTGGATACCTTGTTAGAACTTGGTGTTCCTGTGGTACTTAATCTCGACATAGACCAAAAACCAGTGTTTGCTGTGCTGTATGGCGTGTCTAAGGATTCTGTCGAGTTGCTGGTTAATGAAAAGCTGTTGGTGATGCCGAAGCAATCCTTAGAGCAAATCTGGCAAGGCGATTACGTCGCTATTTGGAAGCAGCCGCTGCGAGAGACCCTTAAAGAGGGCTATCAAGGTGAAGCGGTTGCTTTGCTTGATCTACTGCTTTCTGAAGTATTAGGAGAGGTTGTTTCCGGTAATGATGTATTTGATTATGAGTTAAAAATGAAAATCGAAGCATTTCAAACGTGGCAAGGTATGTCTGTTGATGGCATTGCAGGTAAGCGCACCTTAGCAAGATTGCAGAGATTAGCTCAACTCGATTCGCCTAAGCTGATGTCACTAGAAGGGGGCGAAAGCTAATGTCACGTATTATGCACGAACTTAAACAGCCGTCTCACAAGCCATCTTCTATTAATCAGCACTCTCTTAGCAAACCAAGCTTCAAAGGCTACCAGAATCATCATGTTCCTAACTCTGCAAAAGGGATGAGCAACAAGCGAGGTTCATCGTTAGCGATGGGGCTACTCTTAATCTTGGTTCCTTCTTTGTTGGTGGGTGGCGTCTTGGCTTATCAATCGTATATCCAACAACAAGAAGCCGTGAACCAAGCTGCCAATGTCGCTCTGCCAGAATTTAAAACTGAATCAGACATTGAGCCTGAAATTGCGGATGCTGATATAGCAAGCATGGATGCCGTGTCTGAGGAAGAAGATGCCTTGTTCACCGTTCGCCCTGCACCGGAGAGCCAACCGTTGAAAGCATTGCCACGCCAAGAGATGTATGCACAGATTGATTCTGGCGCTAATCGTGCAAACACCGCTGGTGGCTCAGCAGTGATCTTCGCTAATGCTGATAACAACACTCAAATGACAGCCAGTTCTGAATCGTCATCCGTTCAGCCAGGCGCGAGTGATGAAACGACTGCTCTGCAATCAAGCACTGATCAGCAATCAAATAGTGACTTACAATCGGACAGTGATCTGCTGCAAGGGCTAGACCTCAGTGAGTTGCCACCTGATTTGGCATTGAAGCTTGAATCTATTATGGGGGAGCAACAAAGCGCTCCTGAGCCGATGGATTCTAGACCCTCAGGGCAAAGGGGTTCTCAGGTCATTGAGTTGGAAACGCACACCAATAGCTTATCAGGCGTCCTTCCTAAGTTAGACCTACAAACCCATATGTACTCGAGCAGCGAAACCAAGCGTTGGGTAAAAGTGAACGGTCAAGAAGTGGCGCAAGGAGATTGGATTGGACAAGACATTCAATTGCTGGAGATTAAGCCACAATCGGTGATCATAGAGTTCAATCAGCAGAAGATAGAAATCCCAGCTCTGTACGAGTGGAAAGGCTAGCGAGCTCTAAAGGTATCTAGATAACAGACAAATAAAAAGGAGCACCTCGGTGCTCCTTTTTGATCTTCGATACTGAATTTACTGTACCTAATACAAGCGTTACGTCTACGCCCAACCGTTTGGTGATTTTCTGCGACGAGGCATGATGTGTGGCAGAACAAGGCCTAGAAGTAGACCAATACCCGCAACACCACCACCGTACATGAAGTACTTCAATAGTAGGTCGTCTTTTTGAGTGTCTAGCTTAGCGCGCAGTTCACGGTTCTCTGTTTGAGAACTCGTTAGCTGTTGGCTAATTTCACTGTAGTTCTGTTCTAGTTCAGCAATCTGCTTGTTACGAGAATCTAGAGAGCTTGCTAGGCCAGCTTTTTCGCTGTCAGCACTCTGACGAGCATTCGCTAGCTTGCCTTTAACTTCCGTCAGCTCTTTCTCTAGCTTAGGCATACGCAGTGCCATGCTTTCTTGAGTGCTTACAAACTTGCTTTCAACCCAACCTTTACGGCCACGGTTGTCTTGAATTTGGGTGTAACCCGTACTCTTGTTAGTTTGTAGGAATGTAATCTTTTCACCAGCATCAACACTACCGATGATACGGAATGTGTTGTTTGGGCCAGAATGCATATAAGTAAATAGTTTGTCAGCAATATAACGGTCTTGTGCAAAGGCAGCTGGAGCCGCAAGCATTGCGAACAAAACTAAGCTAATCAGTTTTTTCACAGTAAATCCCTTAACGATTCAAATTGGGTAGGCGTATGAGTCAGCCTCAATCAGCAAATAATATTTAGTTTCTTTATGCGGTGCAACAAAGAAGGGAGGCAAAGCCTCCCTTTCTGTGCGTTTGAGTCAATAATGACATGGCATTTACATATCGTTACTGAAGCTCACACTGTTCTGACGCTAGTATTCACTAACGCAGTCGCGATTACATAGTAAACGCAGCTTGAATTCCGTAGAAGAACACAACAGCAAGTAGAGCACCTGCAGGTAGTGTCACAATCCAAGAAGCCACGATATTACGTACAACGCCTAAGTTTAGTGCTGCGATACCACGAGCAAAACCAACACCTAAAACAGCACCAACGAGTGTTTGTGTAGTAGAGATTGGAAGGCCAGTACCTGAAGCTAGTACAACCGTACATGCAGTTGCAAGTTGTGCAGCAAAGCCACGGCTTGGTGTTAGTTCTGTAATACCAGTACCAACGGTTGCCATTACTTTATGACCCATTGTTGCAAGACCAACAACGATACCGAATCCACCTAGAGGAAGAATCCACCATGCGATAGTACTCTTACCTGTGATTTCACCCATGTGCTCAACGGTTGATACAACAGCAGACAGTGGACCAATCGCGTTCGCAACGTCGTTTGAACCGTGTGCAAATGCCATCGCACAAGCTGTGATAACCATGAGTACAGAGAAGATGCCTTCAACACCTGCAAAGCCGTGGTCTTCTTCGCGGTTAGCGAATTTCTTCTGGATGTATAGGTAACCGCCGATCATTACAAGCGCAGAAACGCCAGCAGCCCAAACCCATGCTTCAGTGTTGCTTAGGTGAAGACCAACGTGCTTAAGGCCTTTCTTGATGGTTACAAGTGCAATTACCATTGTTGTAATGAACATGTATACCGGTACAAAGCGTTTCGCGTTAAATAGCGGGTTCTCTGTATCAAAAATCAGTCGTTGAGCACTTACAAATATGACGTAAGCGAAGAAGCCGGAAATAACGGGTGTGATAATCCAACTACCCACAATACCTTGAACACTGTTCCAGTCTACAGCTTCAGTACCTACAGAAATACACGCAAAACCGATGATTGCACCGATGATTGAGTGAGTCGTAGAAACCGGCCAGCCCATGTAAGAAGCGAGAAGTAGCCATGTACCCGCAGCAAGAAGTGCTGACATCATGCCGTACACAAGTACATCTGGTTGATGAGCGAATAGAGACGTTTCGATAACACCTTTACGAATCGTGTCTGTTACTTCGCCGCCCGCAAGGTAAGCACCTGCGAATTCAAAGATCATTGCGATAATGATCGCTTGTTTAACGGTTAAAGCTTTAGAGCCTACTGAGGTGCCCATTGCGTTCGCAACGTCATTTGCACCAATACCAATAGCCATCAAGAAACCGAAAGCTGCTGCAACAATAATCAGGACAGTGCCGTAGTTAGCAAGGATATCCATCGTAATACCTAGTTGTTTGATAACAAGCGGAACAAATTTAGACGCAAAAAACCGCTCAGCGAGAGGAATACTCAGCGCATAAGTGGTTTGTTCAAAAAATGCTCTTCGTTATATGGTTAACGTATGATTTAAGATCGAGAAAGCATTACTTCAAGACGAGCGCCTACACGCTGTGCTTGATCTGCAATACCACCAACCCATTCAAGAATTTTGTATAAGAACATGATATCAACTGGATTCAGATCGCCTTCAATTGCCATTAGTTGTTGGCGTAGTTCGATCTGCATCGCATCCGTGTCATCTTCAATTACATCTAATTGATGAATCATTTCGGCAACGAGTGTTACTTCACGGCCTTTAAAGCCAGTCTCAAGTAATTCGTCTAATTCATTGATTACGTTTTGTGCTTGGTTCGCTGCATCTAGACAACGTTTAACGTAAGCGATGAAGTTTTCTTGCATAGGAGCAGGAATGACAAGTTGACGACCATATACACGGCCAGCAATGTCTTTCGCTAGGTTTGCGAGTTTGTCTTGTTGAGTTAATAGCTCCAACATATCGGTGCGATCAACTGGCATAAACAAACCACGAGGAAGTTTAAGGCGAATTTCACGTTTTAGTACGTCAGCTTCTTTCTCAAGGTGAGAAATTTGAGCTCGAATTTCTGATGCTTTTTCCCAGTCACCTTTTGAAGAAACTTCAAAGAAATTAACTAGGTGAGAACAACATTCGTTCACGCATACTACGTGACGCTGCAAAGGTTTAATTGGGGACTTTGCAAATAACCCCATAATTGTATTTACTGGCATGGTCATCCAACCTAATAAATAATAACCTTAAAACAACATACACCATATTCATGGTGAAATGTTAAGCGATGGCTACAAAGTCGCGCATGTTAACCTAATCAATCTCTCATTAAAACTGTTTTAGATCATCATAAGGGCGATATTTCTGACTTGCCGACTTTTCAAATTGGCAATATCCTGTCCCTATCTTCACAGAAAGGTATAACTATGGAAACCGAGATAGAACTGAAGTTTTTTGTTTCTCCTGAATTTTCAGAGACTTTACGCAATAAAATTGCTGAAACTAAAGTACTTCAGCACAGTTGTCGTGAGCTAGGTAACATCTACTTTGACACCGCTGACAACTGGCTACGTAAGCACGATACAGGCTTACGCATTCGACGCTTTGATGACGTATTTGTACAAACCGTAAAGACTGCTGGTCGTGTGGTTGCTGGCCTGCATCAAAGGCCTGAATACAATGCAGAACACGACAGCAACGAACCTAAGCTAGCCCTGCACCCAGAGGATATCTGGCCAACAGGTAAAGACATCGAAACGTTGCAAGCTGAGCTGACTCCTCTGTTTTCTACCAACTTCACGCGTGAGCAGTGGTTGATTGGTATGCCTGATGGTAGCCAAGTCGAGGTCGCATTCGATCAAGGCTTTGTTGAATCAGGCGACCTGCAAGAACCGATTTGCGAAGTCGAATTGGAACTTAAATCCGGTCAAACGGATGCGCTATTTACATTGTCTCGCCAATTCTGCGAACAAGGTGGCATGCGTTTGGGTAACCTAAGTAAAGCAGCTAAGGGTTACCGTCTTGCTCAAGGTTATCAAGGAGATGAAGTTACTCCTTTGACCTTAGTTGATACTGACAAAAGTGATACCGTTGAATCGTGTTTTATTCAATCTTTAGAGCATGCTCTCGCTCATTGGCATTATCACGAGCAGATTTTCACAGAGCGTCAATCGATTGAAGCTTTGCATGAGATCAGTCACTCGCTGAGTTTTATTCGCCAAACTTTCACTATCTATGGCGGCATTGTCCCTAGACGAGCAAGTGCGATTTTACGTCAAGAGTTGAAGTGGCTTGAGCAAGAGCTCGACTGGCTGAAAAGCTATGATCACTTCGAAGACTTGCTGGAAGATAAAGGCCATGTACTACGTAAACTCGATGCGCGTAAGTTCTTAGTCGCTGAGCTTAAAGAGATGCAAGAGCAACTGCCAGATCGTGAAGATCTGCTTACCTTGCTGAGCTCTGCTCGTTACACCGGTTTATTGTTAGATTTGAGCCGTTGGATCTTGTCTCGTGGCTGGCAGCCTTTCTTAGATGAGAAAGCGCGTGAGCAAATGGGTCGTGGTATCGAATGGTTTTCCGTGCAGCAACTCGATCGCACATGGGCAGACTTGATGGAAGCTTTCCCGCCAGAGCGAGTGATGACCAGCCAAGCGTATATTGAGCAGCAATACCGTTTGATGCGAAACCTATATTCTGGTGTTGGTTTCGCGAGTTTGTATGATGACGCTGAGCGAAACAGTTTCCGTTTACCTTGGGCCGATATGGTGCAAGGCATTGATGACTTGCTGGCACTTAAAACATTAGAGCCTTTGACTGAGAAGCTGGAAGGCGATGAGAAGCTTCAGCTAGAGCGTTGGTTAGCTCGTCAAGAAGTGTCCATTCTGCATGCGATGGAACAGACACGCCAAATCAGTGTTGAGGTTGAGCCATACTGGCAAGACTAAACTCGATACCTGTATCAATAGAAGTATGAATTTGAAAATAGGGCTCCGGCCCTATTTTTTTGTTTGTTGCTCAAGTTTTTCGAGTCGCTCTAAGATTTTCTGTTGCTGCTCGATGATCTTCTCAAGGTGTTTCTCTTTGTTTTCCGCTCGTTGATTCTCATGATGAGTTGGGGAGGTGATCAAAGAAGTAATCAAGCCTGAAATCATACCAAACACACCGACACCACAGATGATCACCATTGAAGCCACTAACTGACCGGAAGTTGTCACTGGGTAATGGTCGCCATAACCCACAGTACTGATGGTCACAAACGCCCACCATAAAGCATCATGACCTGTAGTGATGTTGGCGTTCGGATCTTTGTGTTCCAATAGCAGGATCGTGCCAGCACCGATAGTCAGTAAGATCACCAAAAGCAGAATGATGGAAGCGAAAGTGGTCTCTTTCCTATTACGAAATAACTCTCTGAAAATACGTTTACTTGAACGCAGAACTAAGATGACTCGCAGAATTTGAAAAATACGGGCGAAACGAAGAGGCTCGATCATTGGGATACTTGCTAAGAAATCGATCCAGTGTACTTTTAGAAATTCTTTTTTGTTTTGTGATCTAAATAGATCAATTGTGAGCTGAAAAAGAAAAACACTACAGATTATAAAATCGAGGCCGATAAGGACTTGTTTCGATTCTTTATCGATCGGTACGAACAATAAGCCTGAGATCACAAATAACGCTAAGAAAGAGAGAATCAGTGACAATAAGCTCATCGGCTTGGTGGCGTCTTTGGTATTATTCAACATTCATACGAGGCTCAAAATAAATCGCGAACTTTGACTGACATAGCCACCTCGCGGATATAGAAGCCATCAATATATAAGAATTAATGGAGAACTGACAATGACTAAACTGTCATTCAAGCCGTGGGAAAGGGTAATCTCTGACGTTCGTCTCGTTCCAAAAATGGTCATGTTGATGATATTCAGCACTATCTTGATCATTTCGAAGCAGCTATGGGACGCAAGTACGTTTTACGATTCATTGCTTGCTGTAACGAACAATGCGCAAGTCGCACAACAGCATTACGAGACTTACCTAGTTCAAGTGGCTTGGCAAACAGCCTTGATGATCATTGTGTTTGTGGTTCTTCTGTTAGCAGCGGCGCGCGTTATGCTGCGCCAGACTCAATACCTTAATGACGCCATTAAAACCATGGCAGATAAGAACTTTTCAGTGCCGATTCAAATGGACTGTAAAGATGAATACGGCGATGTGGCACGCGAACTTGAAAAAACTCGCGTCCAACTGAACGACATGATCAAAACTCAGGTGGCCTCTTCTGATGAGCTGTTTGCTCTGACGGAAGTGATGACCATCAGCATGTCTGAAACCAAAGAGTCAGCTCAAGAAGAGTTCAACGAGATCGATCAACTGGCAACAGCAATGAGTGAGATGACGTCGACGGTGCAAACTGTCGCTGAGCATGCACAAAGCGCTTCGTCATTGACTGAACAGGCATCAGGCCAAGCTCTTACTGGTCAGAAGTTCGTTCAAGGATCAGTGTCTAAGATGAGTGAGCTATCTTCAGATATCGCAGCATCTGCAGCAGCGGTAAACCAAGTAGAAGAACGCGTTGACTCAATTGGCAGTGTGGTTGGTACTATCCAAGGCATTTCAGAACAGACAAACCTACTAGCATTGAACGCTGCAATTGAAGCGGCACGTGCCGGTGAAGCGGGTCGTGGTTTTGCGGTTGTTGCTGATGAGGTTCGTAACCTTGCACAGCGCACTCAGCAAGCGACGGTAGAGATTCAAGACATGATCAGTCATCTACAAAGCAGCGCTAACTCTGCGGTAGAACTGATGGAGAAGAGTGTTGTTGAAGCGGCTGAAGGTGTTGATCTGGTGACTAACGCGGGAAGTGAGCTTGACGGCATTGTAAGCCAAGTCAATCAAATCAATGATATGAACTTCCAGATCGCGACCGCTGCAGGCCAACAGAGCAGTGTTGCTGAAGAGATGAGCGTCAACCTGACCAATGTACGCGAGCTTGTTGAAGCTTCAGTTGTGGTGGTTGGTGAACTGCTCGAGACCTCTCAGCTTATGGAAAGTAACGCGCAAGAACTCGACGGTAAGATTAAGCAATTTAAGGTTTAGTCCTCAGCACCCAATCTTCATCCGTCAAAGGCTAATTCCCAGAGACTGTTTCTCGGTTGTAAGCTCAACCAGATAAGTTAATCGATAAAACGCCCACATTGCTAATGTGGGCGTTTTTTATTGGCGTAACTTTGGTATAACTTATCTTTAGTTATGAAAACTCGTTATTGAAGAACTGAATCGATAAACCGATTGTTCGGCGCGCAGCTTATACAAGGAAGAAACATGCCATTGCCTTCTCAACTCATCACTCACTCCCAGTCTGCTTTTGAGCAATTATTAGAGCATCAAAGTGAAGCCATCAATACTTGGTCTGAGCCACTGACTGAAGATCTTAAACGTGTACTCGGTTTAAGCTGTTTTATTGGTGATTGCCTGCAGCGTGATACGGTTTTATGTGGTGACTTACCTAATATGTTGGCATGCGAAGAACGCGCTGAAGGATACCGAGAACGCTTGGCTGAATTACTTTCTAGTTGCACCGATGAAATGAGCGGTCAGCGCGTGCTGCGTCAATTCCGAAATCGAGAAATGACCTACATTGCTTGGCGTGATTTTATGGGTTCGTGGGAGCTAGAGCAGAGCCTAAATCATCTATCGATGTTGGCTGAGGCGATGATCTTCGAAACCTACCAATGGCAGTACGATATTTGTTGTAAAGAGTGGGGCACACCTTGTAATGAACAAGGCGAAGCACAGCCGATGTTGATCATTGGTATGGGCAAGCTAGGGGGCGGTGAGCTTAACTTCTCTTCCGATATCGATCTGATCTTCACCTACCCAGAGAATGGTGAAACCCAAGGTGCAAGACGCAGCATTGCCAATGCGCAGTTCTTTACACGTCTCGGGCAACGTATTATTAAGGCGCTTGATCAGCAAACCTTCGATGGATTCTGTTATCGAGTAGACATGCGCCTGCGTCCATTCGGTGAGAGTGGTCCACTGGTCATGAGTTACGCTGCGCTAGAAGATTACTATCAAGAACAAGGTCGCGATTGGGAACGCTACGCTATGGTCAAAGCGCGTGTGATGGGCAGTGAGATGTACCCTGAGTATCAAGAGCTTCGCCAAATGCTACGCCCGTTTGTGTTCCGCCGTTATATTGATTTTAGTGCGATTCAATCTCTGCGCCGAATGAAGTCTATGATCAGCAGCGAAGTGCGTCGTCGTGGTCTCTCGAACAACATCAAGCTTGGCTCTGGTGGTATTCGTGAAGTTGAGTTTATCGCACAAGTCTTCCAATTGATTCGTGGTGGACGCGAGCCTAGCTTACGCGGTCGAGGGTTACTCGAAACCTTAAGTGCGATTGAATCCCTTCATCTGCTAGAGTCTGAAGAGGTGGGGCACCTACGTGAAGCTTATCTGTTTTTGCGTCGCCTTGAGAACCTGTTACAAGCCATGGCTGATAAGCAAACTCAAACCTTACCTGACGGTGAATTCGAACAACTGCAGCTTGCGGTTGCCATGCAATTTTCCGATTGGGATAGCTTGATTGTGGCAACTCGCGCCCATATGGCGAATGTACATACCGTGTTCGAAGACCTAATTGGCGTTGATGAAGATGACGCTAATCCGATCGCGAGCCACTTTAGCGAGTTGTGGGATATGGCCCATAAACCCGATGTAATTGAGCACGTGTTGGAACACGACATTGCGGTCGCGAGCCCGCCTGATGCGGCGAAAACGATCATTCAGTTTAAAGCCGATTTGGCTAAAAAGACTCTTGGCCCTCGTGGGCGGGAAGTCCTCAATCGACTGATGCCGAAAGTGTTTCAAGCGCTGTACACCGCTAAGGATGCCGAGTTTGGTTTGTCGCGAGTACTGCATCTGCTGCATAAAATCGTTACGCGTACCACTTACCTTGAACTACTAGATGAACACCCTGCCGCGTTGACTCAGCTAGTTCGCCTGTGTACGGCAAGCCCGATGATTTCGGAGCAGTTGGGTCGTTATCCAATTCTGTTAGATGAACTTATCGACCCTCAGCAACTCTACAATCCCGTGCCTTTAGAGTCTTACAAGACCGAGTTGCGTGATTATCTAGCCCGTATCCCTGAAGATGATATGGAGCAACAGATGGAAGGTCTGCGTCAGTTTAAGCAGACCTGTATATTGAGAATTGCAGCCGCGGATATTGCGGGTGCTCTACCTGTCATGAAGGTCAGTGATCACCTGACCTACTTAGCAGAAGCCATTGTGGAGGCGGGGGTCAATCAAGCTTGGTTACAAGTATCCGCCAAGTTTGGTGAACCGACCCATGTTAAAGATCGCGAAGGTCGCGGTTTTGCTGTCGTTGGTTATGGCAAAGTCGGTGGTTGGGAGCTTGGTTATAACTCCGATCTCGATATCGTGTTCATGCACGACTGCCCGGTACACATCTATACTGATGGAAAGAAAGAGATCGATGGACGCCAATTCTACTTAAGATTAGCGCAGCGTATTATTCATATTTTCTCGACCAGAACTGCTTCTGGCATTTTGTACGAAGTCGATACTCGCCTACGCCCTTCTGGTGCATCTGGTCTATTGGTGAGTCCAACCGATGCCTTTGACGAGTATCAGCACAATGACGCGTGGACATGGGAGCACCAGGCCCTCACTCGTGCTCGTATGATTTACGGTGATGACTTATTGGTATCTGCGTTTAACAAAACTAGGCATGAGGTTTTGTGCTTGCCACGAGATGAGGCAACACTCAAAAAGTCAGTTGTGGATATGCGTGAAAAAATGCGTGGCCATTTAGGCGGTAAAAAAGCCGATCGATTCATGCTTAAACAAGATGCGGGCGGTATTACTGATATTGAGTTCTTGGCGCAATACTTAGTGCTTAGATACAGCAATGAGAAGCCAAAGCTTACTCGTTGGTGTGACAATGTACGAATCTTCGAAAGCTTGTTGTCACAAGGGATTATGGACGAGCAGCAAGGCATGGCATTAACCCATGCTTATACAACATTAAGAGATGAAATCCACCACCGTAATCTACTTAATCTTGATGCGGATGTGGCGATTGAAAAGTTTGAAATGGAAAGAGAACATGTTGTTCAAGCATGGAAGCAGTGGATGGAAGCATAACCCAGTCATACAGTAATGACGGATGTACCTATCTTGATAGGCTTTTACTCATTTATCTATAGTTTAGCCTCTGTAATCAGTGTGCTAGACTCTAGCCAGATTCGATTTTTGGAGATCCATAATGAAACCAATTCTACCTGACTACAGCCAATCAGGCGTTCTTGTTGTCGGTGACGTAATGCTTGACCGTTACTGGTATGGCCCAACTGGCCGTATTTCACCAGAAGCGCCTGTACCCGTTGTAAAAGTAGAAAATAACGAAGAGCGTCCTGGTGGTGCAGCCAACGTAGCAATGAATATTGCTTCTCTTGGTGGCCATGCTCATATCGTTGGTTTGACCGGTAAAGATGAGCCTGCTGAGGTGTTAAAAAATACCTTAGGCGCACTAAAGGTTAAATGTGATTTCGTTGAGTTAGAAGATTACCCAACCATTACTAAACTGCGAGTGATGAGCCGTGGTCAGCAGCTAATTCGCCTTGATTTTGAAGATAAATTTGAGAATACGGATCCTGAGCTGGTTTTATCTCGTATGGAGCAAGCGCTTCCAAATGTGCGCTCGGTAATTCTATCTGATTACGCAAAAGGTGCGTTGGAGCACGTGCAGAGCTTTATCCAAAAAGCGCGCGCAGCAAAAGTTCCTGTGTTTATCGACCCGAAAGGCGCAGACTTTGAACGCTACCGTGGAGCAACGTTGCTTACACCAAACATGGCTGAGTTCGAGTTGGTGGCTGGCAAAGTAAAATCTGAAGAAGAAATGATCGAAAAAGGACTCGCGTTAATCGAAGAGTTTGATTTCGAGGCTTTGTTGGTAACGCGCAGCGAACATGGTATGACTTTGCTTCGCAAAGGTTTAGAACCATTCCATTTGCCGACTCAAGCGAAAGAAGTGTATGACGTGACGGGTGCAGGCGATACGGTTATCTCGGTACTGGCGGCTTCTGTTGCTGCTGGCAAGCCACTGGACGAGGCGTGTGCACTGGCGAACGCTGCTGCAGGTGTGGTAGTGGGTAAGCTTGGTACATCTACTCTATCTACGATTGAGCTAGCGGAAGCGATTCACGGTAGTCAAGACACAGACTACGGTGTTATCTCTGAAGCGGCACTGGTTGAAGCGGTGAAGCGTGCTCGTGCGAAAGGCGAGAAGGTGGTGATGACCAATGGCTGCTTTGATATTTTGCATGCTGGTCATGTTTCTTACATGAATCACGCGGCTGAGCTGGGTGATCGTTTGATCGTTGCGGTGAATACTGACGAATCAGTGAAACGCTTGAAAGGTCCAGGTCGCCCTGTGAACCCAACTGATCGTCGTATGGCGGTATTGGCTGGCTTAGGTGCAGTTGATTGGGTTGTCCCATTCTCTGAAGATACACCTCAACGTTTAATCTCTGAGGTATTGCCAAGTATTCTTGTGAAAGGTGGTGATTACAAACCTGAAGATATCGCTGGTGGTGCGGAAGTGATTGCTGCTGGTGGTGAAGTTAAAGTACTTAACTTTGAAGATGGTTGCTCTACGACTGAAATCATTAAAGCGATTAAAGGTGGTCGAGGCTAACTCTTAGCCTTCCCGTTTTCTAGTCTCAAGGCTTAACTTTGAGCTAGGTTGAGAATTAGCTTTCAATAGATAATAAAAATGCCGCTCAATGAGCGGCATTTTTGTAGGGGTAACTTAAGTAATTAATAATTACTTACTTGCTACTTTTAGACCTGCGTTTACATCAACAATGTCTTGTTCGCTTAGCGTACCAACCGCTTGACGAAGCTGAAGTACACTTAGGATGTAGTTGTAACGAGCATCTGAAAGATTTTTGTTCGCATCGTATAGACGACGAGTCGAGTCTAGTACGTCAACGATAGTACGAGTACCTACATCAAAACCAGCTTCTGTTGCTTCTAAAGCAGACTGAGCAGAAACTACAGACTGTTCGTAAGCGCGTAGAGCACCGATCGAAGCACTGATGTTGTTGTTGAATGCACGTACGTCTTTTACAACGCTACGGTAAGTCGCTTCTAGATCTTCACTTGCTGCAACGTAGTTGTATTCAGCCTGTTTAGTCAAAGAAGTTGTGCTACCACCCGTGTATAGAGGTACAACTAAGTTCAAACCGATGTTTAGGTTATCAGAGTCGTAATCATTTGTGCTGTTAGAACTGTCGGTCTGTTCTGCAAGACCGTAGCTACCATCTAACGTTAAGCTTGGTAGGTGACCAGAGCTTGCTAGAGAGATGTTATCTTTTGCTACGTCTTGAGAGATACGTGCAGCCAATAAGCTAAGGTTCTTTTGTTCTGCTTGTTCAACAAGTGCAACAGCAGACTCAGAAGATTTGCTTGCTGAGAAACGATCAGTATCTAGGATGCTTAGGTTAGAGTGTTCCTGACCTGTAATCTCACGTAGACCTTCGTAGCTATTTGTTAGGTCGTTCTCTGCAAGAACTTCATCAGCCAAAACGCCATCGTACTGAGCTTGTGCATCGTGTACATCGGTGATTGCTGAAAGACCCACTTCAAAACGTTGCTTAGTTTGTTCTAGTTGACGAGCAACCGCTGCTTTTTCTGCACGAACAAACTCTAGGTTATCTTGAGCTCTAAGTACTTCGAAGTATGCTGTTGCAACACGAAGGATCAAAGCTTGTTGTTCTGCCGCGTAAGCTGAATCAGATTGACGAGCAGTTTTCTCTGCCGTGTCTAGAGTGATCCAAGAAGAACGCTGGTAAAGCTCTTGACTGAAACCAATTCCAACACCCCATTGGTTGTTGTCATTACTTGCGTCTTTATAGTCACCACGATTAATGTCGTAGTTCGCAGTCAAATTGATTTGCGGTAACAAAGAGCTACGGCTTGACGTTACTGCTTCAAAAGCGGCATCGCGCTGCGCTGCTGAACGAAGAAGTTGTGGATCGTTCTGTTTTGCTTGGTCGTAAACTTCAGCTAGCGTATCAGCAAAAGCTGACGAACTCAGGCTGCCAATTGCTGCACTGATAAATAGTGGAAGCAGTTTTTTCATTTTCCTATTCCTGCCTTTTATGGAATTTTCTTTAGAAGAGTTTAACCCAGTTTGGTGGTAATTTACTCGAAACTTTGCACTTTTTTACAGTTAACTGTCCACTTGTGCAATATTTATT
>NZ_JBFRTQ010000124.1:0-7959 GCF_041474195.1 Vibrio sp. 10N.222.52.C3
CGCCATGCTCGGCGCACCACAAAAAAAGCCCATCACAGGATGGGCTTCTTATTATCTATATCTTAGGTAAGCTGTCGATTACTCAACTGTTACCGCTTTCGCTAGGTTACGAGGTTGGTCAACGTCGGTACCTTTTATTAGTGCGACATGGTAAGACAGCAGCTGCATCGGTACTGTGTAGTAGATAGGCGCTGTTACTTCACTTACGTGAGGCATCTTGATGATCTTCATGTTCTCATCGCTTTCAAAGCCCGCATCTTCATCAGCGAATACGTAAAGTAGACCGCCACGAGCACGCACTTCTTCAACGTTCGATTTCAGCTTCTCTAGCAAGTCGTTGCTTGGTGCAATAACGACTACAGGCATATCTGCATCGATAAGAGCCAAAGGACCGTGCTTAAGCTCACCAGCTGCGTATGCTTCTGCGTGGATGTAAGAGATCTCTTTCAGTTTAAGAGACGCTTCCATCGCGATTGGGTAGAACTCACCACGACCCAAGAACAGTGTGTGATGCTTATCAGCAAAATCAGGTGCCAGTGCTTCAATTTCTTTATCGAACGCTAATGCTTTCTCGATATCAGCAGGCAGTTGGTGAAGTGCTTGAACGATTTCCGCTTCTTTTTCTTCATTGATACGACCTTGTAGACGACCAATTGACGTTACCATCATCAGCATCGCTGCTAGTTGAGTTGTGAAAGCTTTAGTAGAAGCAACACCGATCTCTGTTCCTGCGCGAGTCATGAAGGCAAAATCAGATTCACGAACCAGTGAAGAACCCGCAACGTTACAGATAGTCATTGCAGACATATAACCCTTCTCTTTTGCAAGACGAAGTGCAGCAAGCGTATCCGCCGTTTCACCAGATTGAGACAGAGTCACCAATAGGCTGTTCGGACGAACAACGAAATCACGGTAACGGAATTCAGAAGCAATCTCTACGTCACAGCTTACGCCAGCTAGAGATTCAAACCAGTAACGCGCTGCCATGCCTGAGTTGTAAGACGTACCACATGCGATGATCTGCACGTGTTCAACCTTGCTTAGGATCTCTTCAGCTTTAACGCCGATCGCGTTAGTGATAACCGAAGTGTCAGAGATACGGCCTTCCATTGTATTGATCAGCGCTGTTGGCTGCTCGAAGATCTCTTTCTGCATGAAGTGGCGGTATTGACCTTTGTCACCTGCGTCGTGTTCAGCGTTTGACTCAACGATTTCACGCTCAACACGCTCACCCGCTACATCAAATACCGTAACATCACGACGAGTTACCTCAGCAACATCACCTTCTTCTAGGTACATGAAGCGACGAGTTACGCTCAGTAGCGCCAGTTGATCAGAAGCAAGGAAGTTCTCGCCGACACCAAAACCGATAACGATCGGGCTACCAGAACGAGCTACAACGATACGGCTAGGATCTTTACGATCAACCGCAACCGTGCCGTACGCACCGTCTAATTGTTTTGCTGTTTTCTGTAGCGCTTCAACCAAAGAAGCTGAAGTGCGAAGTTCCCACTCAACTAAGTGAGCAATAACTTCTGTATCCGTTTGTGAAGTAAATACGTAACCACGCTCTTGCAGCATAGCGCGCAGTGCTTCGTGGTTTTCGATAATGCCATTGTGTACAACGGCAATATCACCAGACATGTGTGGGTGTGCGTTCGCTTCAGACGGCTCACCGTGTGTCGCCCAACGTGTATGAGCGATACCTGTACCACCAATCACTTGTTGCTCTTCTACTGCGTCAGCTAGCTCTTGTACTTTACCTAGGCGGCGTACACGAGTTAGGTTAGATTCAGTATCGACTACAGCGACACCAGCTGAATCGTAGCCACGGTATTCTAGACGACGAAGGCCTTCTACTAAAATTTCAGCTACATCACGCTGTGCTACTGCACCAACAATTCCACACATAGTTTCACTCCATCAATTTTGTTTTATTCCTATTGGCAGTAAGCAAAGGCCAAATCTTCATTAAGATCAATCATAGGAAGGTAAATGCATAATACTTAAATTTGTTTTTACGCTGGATCGGTCAGGATCACTCGAACATCATGTGATTCGATACTTGCTTTGGATTCTTCGCCTAAGTCTGTATCGGTAATTAAGATGTCAATGTGTTCCCATGCCAGCTCTAAGTTCGGGATCTTTCGTCCCACCTTTTCCGACTCAACCATCACGATCACTTCTCGTGACACTTCAGCCATTACTTTGCTCAGGCCAACCAGTTCGTTAAACGTGGTTGTGCCTCTATCGAGGTCGATACCATCAGCCCCAATAAATAGTTGGTCAAAATCGTAAGCACGAAGTACCGACTCTGCAACTTTGCCTTGGAAAGAGTCCGAATGGGTATCCCAAGTGCCGCCAGTCATTAATAACGTCGGCTCGCTTTCAAGCTCATTAAGCGCATTAGCAACGTGCAATGAGTTGGTCATAACAACCAAGCCACGCTTAGCATTAAGCTGCTGAATTAGAGCACCGGTCGTACTGCCACTATCGATCACGATGCGGTTATGGTCGCGAATTAAATCTGCAGCGGCTTTTGCCAATGAAATCTTTCGAGTCGAAACTTGTTGACCCAGTTCTTCGTTGACAACCTCTTTCGGTAACGAAATCGCACCACCATAACGGCGTAAAAGCTGACCGTTTTTCTCTAAAGACGCCAAGTCCTTTCTAATAGTGACTTCTGAGGTTTCGAACTTAGCGGATAATTCATCAACACTAACCTCCCCTTTTTCATTCACTAGGTTAGAAATTGCATGTCTTCTGAGCTGGGTGTTTCGTTTCGACATTTAAAAAAGGCCATTAAGTTTCGATATGAAACATATTATAGTTACAACGAAACTATTTAGTCCATTTATTTTGATCCAAAAAATTAATAAATAGCGATAAAACCTTGTCCTAAGACAATTGTTAAGCAGTGATATTGAACTCATTAGGTGGTAGAATCCGCACCCGAAAAGAAAAAAAATTACAAAACTGACTGTTATTTTTTTGCAACTTACCCCCTATATAGTGGGGTAAGTCACAGAAAACCGATATTGAATCAAAATCTTTTAGTCATAAAATGACTAAAATTGATGAAAGACTTACAACTCTGAAGGACATATTGGAAGTCCCGCGCTTTTACACAACAGGCACAAAATGTTGATGTAGCGGACCAATCTTCAGAACTTAAATAAATTTCAAATTGTAACAATACTTACCGGAGAGTACCTTCCATGAAAAAGACCAAAATCGTATGTACGATTGGCCCTAAAACTGAATCTGTAGAGAAGCTAACTGAACTAGTAGATGCTGGCATGAACGTTATGCGTCTTAACTTCTCTCACGGTGATTTCGCAGAGCACGGCACTCGTATCGCGAACTTCCGTAAAGTAATGGAAAACAAAGGTGAGCAACTTGCTATCCTTCTAGATACTAAAGGTCCAGAAATCCGTACTATCAAACTTGAAGATGGTAACGACGTAGATCTAGTAGCTGGTCAAGAGTTCACTTTCACAACTGACGCAACAGTTGTTGGTAACAAAGACGTAGTAGCAGTAACTTACCTAGGTTTCGCTAAAGACCTAACAGCAGGTAACACTATCCTTGTTGATGACGGCCTAATCGAAATGGAAGTTATCGCAACAACAGAAACTGAAGTTAAGTGTAAAGTTCTTAACAACGGTGCTCTAGGCGAAAACAAAGGTGTTAACCTTCCTGGCGTTTCTGTTCAACTTCCTGCTCTTTCTGAGAAAGACAAAGCTGACCTTAAGTTTGGTTGTGAGCAAGGCGTAGATTTCGTTGCTGCTTCTTTCATCCGTAAAGAAGAAGACGTTAAAGAAATCCGTGAGCTTCTAAACGCTAACGGCGGCGAGAACATCCACATCATTTCTAAGATTGAAAACCAAGAAGGTGTAGATAACTTCGATTCAATCCTTGAAGCTTCTGACGGCATCATGGTTGCTCGTGGTGACCTAGGTGTTGAAATCCCAGCTGAAGAAGTAATCTTCGCTCAGAAGATGATGATCGAGAAGTGTAACCGTGCACGTAAGATGGTTATCACTGCAACTCAAATGCTTGACTCTATGATCAGCAACCCACGTCCAACTCGTGCTGAAGCGGGTGACGTTGCGAACGCAATCATGGATGGTACTGATGCAGTAATGCTTTCTGGTGAAACTGCTAAAGGTAAGTACCCAGTTGAAGCTGTTACTATCATGGCTCAAATCGCGAACCGTACTGATTCAGCTCTTAAAGCTGAGCTAGGTTCTCGTCTAGACAGCCCACGTCTACGCATCACTGAAGCAGTATGTAAAGGCGCTGTAGATACAGCAGAGAAGCTAGCTGCTCCTCTAATCGTTGTTGCAACTGAAGGCGGTAAGTCTGCACGTTCAGTACGTAAGTACTTCCCAACAGCAAACATCCTTGCTCTAACAACTAACGAAAAGACAGCTGCACAGCTAGTTCTTACTAAAGGTGTTAAACCAGTTCTTGTTGACTCTATCGAGAACACAGACACGTTCTACATCAACGGTAAAGAAATCGCTCTACAATCTGGCCTAGGTAACAAAGGCGATATCGTAGTAATGGTTTCTGGCGCTCTAGTAGCTTCTGGTACTACAAACACGGCATCTGTTCACGTTCTATAAGAATGAACCGATTCGCATAAAAATATAAAAGAGGGCTTCGGCCCTCTTTTTTTATGAAACAAATCTTGCCTAACTTTTCAGTACGCTATATTATCAAACAAGATAGAACTACGTACTGTTAATATCCAATGGCTCTTTCCAAGAGATGGATTAGCAGACTAGAAATCAAATATACATGAGGTTTGTAATGTCTAGTCCTACTCTCACTGACAAAGTATCAAAGATGATTCGCCAAGATATTCTCAACGGTGAATTAACCCCAGGTCAAAAGCTCGTTGTTGCTGATCTAAAAAATAGATACAACGTTGGTGCATCTCCAATTCGTGAAGCCCTAGTGCAATTGTCTTGGAGTAAATACGTCAAACTAGAGCCACAAAAAGGCTGCTGGGTATCTCCTGTATCAAAGAAAGAACTGAATGACCTATACGAAAGCCTTCGTGTTGTATCATCGGTTCTGCTTAAAAAAGCGATTGCAGCAGGTGATGAGAGCTGGGAACTGGATGTACTAACGTCTTACCATAAACTATCGCGAGTACAGTACGTATCTGAAGAGTTTGACTGTGTAGAATGGGAAGAGCGCCACCAGCAATTCCATGTCGCACTGCTTGAAGGTGCAGATTCAGAGAACATGTTTAAGTTCTTTGATGACCTAATTAACCAAGTGAAACGTTACCGCTTCCTCGCTATGTCTGCAGAAAGCGCATCAGATGATCTGTTCAATATTGATGAACACGAAATGATCATGAAACTAGTACTCTCTAAGAATGTAGAACAAGCGACTGAACTGCTTGATCAACACCTGCTAGGTTCAATGAAACGAATTGAAGAAGTTATCGAAGCGGCATAACGCTAAAGTAGCTTCTAACCAAATAAAAACGGAGCCCAATGGCTCCGTTTTTTGTTTCCAGTATTACGACTGAACTACCACCCAAAAAACTCTTTGTGATGAGTATTGAGTAGCACAACCATAGGTAAAAAATACAAAGCACTCAATTGAAAGCCAAGAATGGCTAATGTGCCTATGGTTAACCTCACTAAAAAATCGACAAACATACCACGCCTCTTTTAACCAGACTGTATGATCCCCAAACTCTTGCTCCAGCTAACCTAATTCTACTGCTGCCTTTCAAACCATTGAAAAGGCTAGCTAATCAGTTGAATTAAGTTAACGGTGTCATCCTTTTACATCTGGTAAACACTCTATTTATTACACCGTTAAGCACGATGTAATCTGAAGCAAGGTAGTTTACTTATTGTTCATTTTAGCTCAAATTTCCACCAGCATTAGACTTTAGTCTAACTGTATAGATTTTGTGACATAGGTCGCTCAAAAGTGAGATTCCTATAAAAAGGGGGAGAGATAAAGTGAGTCGGGGCCAGCTTGAAGAGGTGAAGCAAAGAGAAGACAGGACTAGATAGAAGCGAACCTAAGCGACATCATCGTAGCTAGGACACATAGAGACCGTATTACGACCAGACGATTTAGATTCGTAAAGCGCAACATCGGCACACTTGTATGAGCGAGTACTGTTACTTGTTAAATCAGTAAAGCCAACACTCACCGTTACCTTAGTTCCGGCTGCCAGTTCAATCTCTATTCGCAAGCGATCCAATACGCGCTTTGCTTCTGGCAGAGACGTGTGTGGCATCAAGAGTGCAAACTCTTCTCCTCCGACACGTGCAACAAAGTCCGTCCCACGAAGGCTATCTTGCAGAAGTTTAGCAACACCAGCGATCACACGGTCACCTTCGTCGTGGCCAAGCTCATCATTGATTCGCTTGAAGTTATCGATGTCCACCAAGGCTAAGCAGGTGGTCGCTTCGATCGGGTAACGCTCAACTAAGCGAGAATAGTAGGCCAGCTGCTCTTCGAATTTTCGTCGGTTCCAGAGATTACTCAAAGAGTCACGTTCACTTAAGATCCTCAAACGTACCTCAAGCTCCTTCCTTACGGAAATATCAACCAACGAGGTGATGTAGTAACTGACTTTGCCTGAATTGTTTTTGACCGCATGCACTCGCATGATCGCAGTAAAAGGAATACGCAGCTTGTTCTTACACTGAACCTCCCCTTCCCATACTTCTTCTTGCTCTAAATGACTCCAAATAGCCGAGCTTGAGAGCACTTGGTCGGTATTCTCAAGCAGCAACTGCAATGCATTTTGACCGATCACCTGTTTTTTGCAGTACCCAGTCATGTTCTCAAATTCGTTGTTGATCATCATTGTGCGGTGCTGCTTGTCAGAGATCATCACTGCCGACATACCATTCAATGCGGCGCGTGCCAATTTACTCTCTAGGCTTCGGCGTCGGCAGTGCGTCACCAGGTAAGCAAACGGGAAAGCGAATATCAGCACCGTAATCAGAACAATGATCTCTTCATGGGCCAAATCATCTAGATCACGCTCAGCCCGATCCATCAGTTGCTTTTGATTAAGTTGAATCAGTAAATGGACCTTTTGACTGTTCGCGAGCATAACCGTGTTAAAGGCAAACAAATTACCATCTTCAAAAACGTATCCCACCTGATCATTGGAGATCGCATCCCACGTCTTCGGCGCGATATTTTTCAGGTTATAGCCTTTTCTTTCAGGAATAGAGTCTCCGAACAACTTACCGCTGTTGTTACTCGCGATGAAGTAACCCGCGTCATTGAGAACTTCTGCTCTAAGATCGTTATCTGGTGAAAAGCTCAGACGCGACGATAAGCCCCATACATCAAGATTGATGACGAGGTAGCCTACTCTTTCGTCAGGGGTTTCTACTGGGGTAAAGACACGGATTACCGGCGAATAAGGGAAGGTGACTTCACCATGCTCAGTTTCAAGCTCAATACCCCAACCGCCAATCTGTTCGGCTTCTAGTTTTTGAGCGTATTGGAAGTAGTTAGAATCCGACCTATCTTGCAGCTGTTGAGGAAACGTCACTCTACCGGTATCAGAGGAATAGTTAACACGCACCAATTCTTTGCCAGTGACATCTAACAGATGGATTTGTGTATACCACTTCTGGTTCACTAGAACAGATTGCCAGACCTCTTCAAGTAGATGTTTGGTTTGGTCTGAGGGAGAGGAAGCAAAGTTAACCAAGCTCTGGCTATGACTGAGTAGCTCCATGACCGAGACTAACTGAGTCTTGAGAAGATCATAATCTCGCTTGGCATACACTAACTGATGAACGGCTTGCTTAGCTGAGTAGTCAAAGCTCTGCTGTTTTACTTCTTTGTAGCGCTGCAAATAATACAGACATACTGCAGAAGACAATATGATAGAGATAATCAGCAATGTAATTATTGATTTTTTATTTCGCATTGCTAACTCAGATGAAT
>NZ_JBFRTQ010000125.1:0-18214 GCF_041474195.1 Vibrio sp. 10N.222.52.C3
CGGCGCACAAACAAAAAGGGTGAGCCATAAGCTCACCCTTTTTACATCGTATTTTCGTTATTGAGCCAACCAGTGTTTCACGTGAAACGCTCGCTCCATCAAAACAAACGCTGAGGTTGACCAAAGTAATACCCTTGCAAGTAATCGACCCCCATGTCTTCAGCAATACGGCACACCTGCTCATTATGAACGAACTCCGCCACCGTCTTAGCATTCAGAATCTGGCATAAGCTCACCAACTGCTGAGCGATCTTGCGCTGCTTTTTATCTTTATCAATATTGCGAATCAAACTGCCATCAAGCTTGATCACCTGTGGTTCTAGCTTCAATATCTCATCAATGTTCGAATAGCCCGAACCAAAGTCATCAACAATAATATTCACACCAAGATCGCGGAAGTGATTACACACCTCAATCAAGCGACCGTAATCCTGAATTTGTTCCGTTTCTAACACCTCCAAGCCAATACGCTGTGGGTGACTGATTTTCTTGATCGCTTGTTCAAGGTGAAGAATGGTTTTCTCATTGCTGAAATCTTGTGGCGCTAAATTAATTGAGAACGAATCGGTTCGCTGACTCATAAAATCGAAGGTGCGCGTTATCATCTGACGACTGAGGCGTGTATAGAGATGGGTTCCTTCAATGATTGGCAAGAACTTACCCGGTGCAATTAACTGACCGTCCTCTTCAATTCGAACCAAACACTCGTAGCTCTCTACCTGATGACTGTGTGCTGAAACTATGGGCTGAGAGCACGCCACAATATTCTGATTAAGCACCGCGCGACTCACGCACGACAGCCAACCAAGTTGCTCTTGGCGATGCTTCTCCAATTGAATGAGTGCCTTGGCGCTCACTAGGTGCTTGTTCTGGCTGACAGCGCTGCGCCTCGCATCAATCGCCTTCAACAATAAGTCATCAATAGAGGTAGTCGGGAAATCTCGACGGCTGGCGATACCCGCACAGATAGACACCGACAAGTAATCAATATCGGGTAAACCGGTAGGCTCAAAATTCACATGCTCGGTTTGATCGGCAAATTCCGAGAATCGCTGATGAATATGTTCTTGGCTCGCCCAACTATCAAACACCACCGCCCACTCACCAATACCGATACTGTAGAGCTGACAGCCCTCATCAAAGAACTGCCACAGCGCCTTTTGAAAGTACTCACTCAAATCATGCAGAAGCTTGTCACCTACTCGATAACCATACTTCTCATTGATCTGGCCAAAGGTCGTGACCTTCAAAGCTAGTAAGTGGCTATCACTGCTCATCTTCGACAGTTTCTCACGCAGCACACTTCGATTGGGTAAACCTGTACGGTGATCAATTCGATAGCTTGCCGTCAATGCAGTGGCTTGCTGCTGAATCTTACTCGCCATGCTGTTGTTCATGTCATCGACATCAAGCAGTGCATTTCGGATCAATGAAAACAGAGGGGATATGTTGGTCGCGGGTTGCGTCTCTAATGGCAATACCGCCTTACCCTCGCCTTCTCTAAGCGCAAGATAAGTGAGGCTATGGTGCAAGATTCGCTGTTGGCCATTCTCTTGATAAAGTTCTCCCATGCAGTAAACGCCATAGCTGTCGGCCAATTTTTGGAAAACCTCAACCTCTTGGTTGCCATCAATAAAGTCGATACGAGATGTACAGTTATAAATGAAGAACTGTTCTGGCCTATGAGAGGCGATCTGCTGCGCGCCCAGTCGTATCTGCTCTAAGGTCAGTGATGGATGGTCATAACAAAACCGGACCTCATCGCCCACTTGGAACAGGCCGCTGAATTCTATCTCTCCACTTTCCGTTACCTTGAGCGGTAAGTGAATGTTTTGCTCTTTCGGGTCACCGACCATCAAGGGAAAGTTATGCAGTTGCTCAAAAGGCACTTCGAGGCCATCAGCGAGGTAACGATTGTAGAGTTCGCGAACAGGCATCCCATCCAGTTCCAACAACCGGTTCTCTTGAGCACCTGTCACTCGAAAAGTTCGACCAATCGGATTCCATTCAGTGTAGTAACCCTTAGCGATGGAGAGCTCAACACTGTGCAGCGCCAACATCACATAGGCATTTTCATAGCAAATGCCGTCTAACATCACCCATCGCCCATTATCTGTGATGGTCGATGCACCGCCACAGATCGGTAATGAATACATCGACTGCTCAAACGCTGAAAATAGATCTCGGTTATTTATCTGCAAGCGGTCTGCGAAACAGATGATGCTTTGAGTATTATCATTGCACTCAAGCTGTTGCCACATAGCGTGGCTATCGAGCAATGGTTGTTCGCTATATTCGACAACACCACAAGAGTAAGACGTCGCGTCAAAGCGGGTAACAATCAGATAAAGACCTTGGTGCAGGATGACACCTTGACTAATGTAGTGGTTAGCACTGCAACCAATCAATTTGGCATTGGGAAAAGTCGATTGAATCACTTGGCAGGCAGCCAAAACAGAACCTTTCTCGAAAGACGAAAACACCTGAATCAGTAGGCTTTCATGTTGATGAAAATCTATCTTTTCCAATTCACGTTGGGTTTGCTCAATGTCTTGTATCAGGAGAGAAGTCGACTGCATATTCACATTAATCGTTACGTTAATGATTTATTATTGTGCTTATTATAGATAAGGCTTGCACGGAATACTTGCGATCGCGTTATGAATAATGTGACCTTAGTTAGACATCATTCATTCCGCCAAAAAGCAGTCATTAATGGCGGCGCAGTACTTTTATAGCCAGTCGTTACACAATGCGGGAAGCTTTAACTGCTAAAACAGTCGCTTAGGCTCACCGAAGTAGTAACCCTGCAGATAATCGACACCCATTTGCTCTGCTATCTCACAAACCTGTTGGTTATGGACAAATTCAGCGACCGTTTTGGCATTGAACACTTGGCACAAACGAATCAACTGAGAGGCTATGTTTCTTTGTTTTTGATCTTTGTCGATATTACGAATCAAGCTACCGTCGAGCTTAATGATCTGTGGCTCAAGCTTAATGATTTCCTCGATGTTGGAGTAACCAGAGCCAAAGTCATCAACAATGATTCTCGCCCCAAGCGCACGGAAGTGATCACACACCTCAATCATGCGGCCATAATCTTTAATCTGTTCAGACTCGAGAACTTCTAAACCAAGTCGAGTAGGATCGTTCATACCACTGATCGCAGCCTCAAGGACCTCGAGCGTCTTATCGCTCAACAAATCTTGTGGGGATAGATTGATAGAAAATGAGCTCTGCTTATCCGCCATATAGCCAATAGTGCTCTTAATCATGTGTCGACTAAGGCGCGTGTAAAGATGGGTGTCAGCAATGATAGGTAAGAACTTTCCTGGTGGCACAATAGTACCGTCCGACTCCATGATTCTGACCAAACACTCTTGGCCAATCATTTCGTGCGTAACCGACTCCACAATCGGCTGGGAATAGGTGATGATGTTCTGATCTAGAATCGCACGACTTACACAACTCAACCAACCGAGTTGCTCTTTGCGGTCCTCTTCGCTCACCTGAATATCTTTGGCATTGGTGATGTGGGTATTGTTACGTACTCCATAGCGTCGAGCTTCGATCGCTTTCAATAAGATCTGGTCACCACTGTCGGTTAAGAAGTCACAACGACTAGCAAAGCCGCCACACAGAGAAACTGACAGGTAATCAATATCAGCCAAACCATATGGCTCAAAATTTATGTGTTCGATGTCATCGGCGAACTCAACGAAACCTTCTTTTATTTTCGTACTACCAACACTAGCATTGAAGATAATCGCCCACTCTCCAACACCAATACTGAATAGCTCTACCTTCACGCGAGGCTCTTTAACCACACGAAGCTGTAATCGCTCGATAAAGTGATTAGACAGATCGAGTAGCAGCTGATCCCCCACTTGATAACCATACTTCTCGTTAACCTGATGGAAGTTGGTTAGCTTTAAGGTCAGCAGATGTTCACTGAACAGAATCGTATTGAGGCGCTCTTTCAGTACGATACGGTTCGGCAAACCAGTACGCGAGTCAATGCGATAGCTTTCGGTTAAGCGACGCGCTTGTTGATGGAGTTTCTTTTCCATCTGAGTATTCATACTGTCGAGATCAGCGACTGCATTTCTGACTAGGTTAAGCAATGGCGACACGGTTGAGCCACACTGAAAGTCTTCGCAATGAAACTCTTTAATCTCGTCAGACTCGCGCATAGCGATATAAGTCAAGCTGTGGTGCAGTATCTCTTGGCGGTCTTCATTACGGTATAGCTCCCCCATGCAGTAGGCACCACATGTATTCACTATCCCTTCAAATGGCTTGAGCTCAAGTTTACTGTCGATAAATTCAAGTCGAGATACGCAGTTATAAATGATCACCGATTCAGGCTGATGCATGGCTAGCATCTCGGCACCGTGGTGCACCTTTTCTGCAGTGAGCGATGGGTGGTTATAACAAAACTGCGCCTCTTCACCGACATGCCAAGGGCTATCAAACTCAATACTGCCATCATCATTAATACGTAGCGGCGTCGAGATACCCTTCTTTCTGCCAAGTTCTCGATAAAGTGGAAAGCTCATCAGTTGACTAAAAGGAAGGTCTTTGCCATCCGCAAGGTAATGTTTGAATACTTCAATAGCCGGCTTGTCGTTCAATGCGTATAAGCGATTTCCGATTGCGTGTGTGACTCGTAGCTTCATCCCAATCGGGTTCCACTCAGAGTACGCGTCCGACCAAACCTTCAATCTTGGGTTAGTCAGAGCCACAGCAACACAGGCGTGCTGGTAGGTTTGCTCGTTATACATAACCCAACGGCCAAATTCATTCTCATGGCACAGTCCACCAGCTATCGGCAAGGCGTAAGGCAAATTTTCAAAAGCGCTATAAATAGGATAATCACGCCCTTCAACCTGATCGCACAAGCTGATGACCGTTTTGGTTTCTTCTGTAAGGCGCAGCTGAAAAGCTAAGTCTTGGCTGTCTTGATTTGGATTGCCGGAAAAAGGCTGGACCGCAGAGGTTAGATGGGTTTCGTTGAACTCACTGATGATGACTAAGGTGCATGCACTTTCAAGGCAATTATCACAGATAACATGACGAGCACTCTGGCCAATTAGCGTCGCATTATTTAAACGATTGAGGGCAACACCCGCGATTTGACGAGCTAGATCTGAAGATTGAGCTGAGAAAATTTGAATAAGGTACTGTTTGCTGTCACACCATTCTCGCTGATCAAATTGAGCTCTAAATAACGCCTCAGTATTTGCGAGAAATGTAAATGTTTGCATGCCAACCCTTGTTCAAAATCGAGTGAAGTAACAACCCGCAACCACTGCTATGACTGAAATGAATCGATAAAAAGTAGTCGCCAATTATCCTAGCCTAATCAGGCTTTTATAGGCGACTAATGTAACAATTCAATAGCATAAATGCGACACAATAAGCTTACCGAGCCATTAAATTAGTCGCATAAGATCGCTAAGTTGGTCTATTTCAACATCAGGGAGCACACTCGCCTTCGGGGAGCGGTATAAATTGGAACCAGTGTCATTAAACCAGCACGCTTGGAAGCCATTTTGCTTGGCTCCATAGACATCCGTTTTGAGGTGATCGCCAACATGAAGAATATTCTCAGCGTCACAACCTAGGTGTTGCTGAGCTTTTTCAAACATATCTGGATAGGGTTTTGCTCTGCCATCAGGGCCGGCTTTAAGGATTAATTGAAAGTACAGCCCTAAGCCAATTTTGTGTGGATCGACATTGCCATTGGTAATCGCAACCAGAGGAATACGTTGGCTAAGTTCAGTCATCACTCGATGCGTTTCTTGAGGGACATCGACTTGATTACGCAACCACAAGGCATGCTCAATGCCCTCTCGAGCCGCTTGCTCTGCTTGCTGCAGAGAGTAACCCAATTGCAGCAAACCACTCTTAATCTGAGTTTCACGCCACACGGTGACATCATGTTTCAAAGCTGGGTTTTCAGATGCGACTTGCTGCTTAATGCCCTGCCACTCTTCAAGCGATAAAGAAGCCGACACTGGGTGCTTTTGATAAAGCCACTGTGCCATCTCTTTCTCAACCTTCATGATCACAGGCCAGTTGTCATACAGGGTGTCATCCAAGTCAAAGGTCATGGCTTTGATGGGCTTTAACCCTCGATAAATTCGCATAGTAAACCCTTTAATCTAATCTTTATTCTTCTTACGAGCTCTCGGGTGAGCCTGATCATAAGCTTGTGCTAAGTGTTGGAAATCTAAGTGGGTATACACTTGGGTCGTCGAGATGTTTTCATGGCCAAGCAACTCTTGCACAGCACGAAGATTTTGGCTCGATTCCAGCACATGCGTTGCAAAGGAGTGACGCAGTTTATGCGGGCTGATGTGGCTCGCGACAGATTGCTTCTTGCCCCACTCTTCCATGCGCTTTTGCACGCTGCGGTGAGAGATACGAGTCCCGAGCTTAGAGACAAACAGCGCGGTTTCACCCGGTGAAGCCAATTCACCACGAACTTTGAGCCATTTATCGACCCACTCTTTAGCTAAACCAGAAAAAGGCGCTTTGCGTTCTTTGTCGCCTTTACCAATCACTCGGATTTCGCCTTGTCGACCCAACACATCTTTCAGATTGATGCCGACCAGTTCTGCCAGTCGTAATCCAGCACCATACATCACCTCCATCATCGCTCGATCACGAATCGACAATGGATCGTCCTCATTCACATCAAGCAGTTGACCCACTTCATCAACATCGAGGTTTTTAGGCAAAGGGCGTTGTTTGCGAGGTGCAGAGACACCTTTGGCTGGATTGGCGGTCATTTCGCCACGCAACACAAGGAAATCAAAGAAGCTGCGCAGTGACGATAAGCGCGTTGCAATGCTGCTCGCTTTCATTCCCTCACGCATGCCTTTACTGGCCAGTTGTCTGACCCACGCCGCATCGACTTGACCCCAATCCTTTAGCCCTAGAGTGACTAAATGACCGGCCATGGTTTCAAGTTGTTGTTTGTAATTACGTTGGGTGTGTAGGCTGAGTCCCTTCTCGCTTCGGAGATATTCATAGAAGCGAGAAAGTGGCTTTTGAAGGCTGTTAGGAAGAGGTATTTTGGGCTCTAGGCTCATTATTTATCTGCCAAGGTAAGGTGTCCGCCAAATGAGCGACAACAAGTGCTAAATGGCGTAAAAAGAGCGTATCCATATGGGGTTGGAAATGTCCGCCATCTTCACTAGAAAAGGCGAGCAAACCCAATGGAGACTGCTTAGCAAGCGGTAGTACTACATAAGAGCCTAGCTCTGGAACTGGATAATCACCAAACAAATCGTGTCTGTCGGCTTTTCTCAAGCGTCCAAGATAAGCATCTTTGCCATTGAAATGGTTAAGCGAAAACTTAGAGTAACCCTCAGCACTCAACTGATAAAAGCCAGATTGCGAAAGAATACGAACATGGGCCTTAAGCCCAAGATCTAACGCTTTTTGTTCAACGGCTTTTATCACCTGCATGAAGTCACTGCATTTCAGCACTTGCGCTTGCAGATCCATAAACTCATAGAAGGTTTTATCGTTATTTGCTGCCAACGACATCAAGCCAGTGATCTCTTCTTCAAGCTCTTCGATTCGATGACGTTGGCGTTTAAGCTGAACCTCAACCAGAGAAACAGCGCCCTGCTCAACGTTATTGATAGCAAGGCGATCAACCAAATCTTTTCGGCCTTGGAAAAAATCTGGGTTATCACGTAAATATTCCGCGACCACTTCTGCGGTGAGTGCGTCGGCTTCAACGTAAGACAAAACCTATCCTTTATTTTTATGAATATATTTGTTTTGGGTCGTTATTAGCAAGAAAGTTGACCATCAAATACATGCGTTGCAGGGCCGGTCATAAACAGAGGTTTACCCGGGCCTTGCCAGCTAATGTGTAAGTCACCGCCTGGTAGACGAACCTTCACATTCTCAGCCAGTAAGCCTTGAGTGATACCCACTGCAACTGCGCCACACGCTCCGCTGCCACATGCCTGAGTTTCACCCGCGCCGCGTTCGTAAACACGTAGACGAACTTCTTCACGGTTAACGACCTGCATAAAGCCAGCATTAACACGCTCAGGGAAACGTTCATGTGATTCAAGTAGTGGGCCTAAGGTGTCCACATCAGCCGTGTCGACGTCATCAACCACGGTAACCACATGTGGGTTACCCATGCTTACCGCACCACAGAATAAGGTGTGTACATCCGTTCTTAGGATATACGTCTTCTCTGGCTGCTTGGCCTTGAATGGAATCTTGCCGGGTTCGAACTCAGGAATGCCCATGTTCACCGTGATCAGGTCATTCTCTTCAATCTTGAGAACCATTTTACCTTTCTTGGTACTCACGTTGATGCTGTACTTATTCGTTAAGCCTTTCATGCGAACGAATCGTGCAAAACAACGTGCACCATTGCCACACTGCTCCACTTCACTGCCATCCGCATTGAATATGCGGTAATGGAAATCAGTTTCTGGATCATAGGGAGCCTCAACCACAAGTAGCTGATCAAAGCCCACACCAGTGTGACGATCCGCCAAACGACGGATCAAATCTGGAGAAAAGAAAATATTTTGAGTAATGCAGTCCACGACCATGAAATCATTGCCCAAACCATGCATTTTAGAAAAGTGGAAGTGCATAACGCTTAAAATTACTCCGGAAGAATGTTTTCAAGTTCCCACAGACTCGTAAGCTCTTCACGCTGACGAACCAAGTGAGTTTTATCGCCATCCACCATCACTTCAGCCGCACGCGAACGAGTGTTGTAGTTAGATGACATCGCGAAGCCATAAGCACCCGCTGAACGAACTGCTAGCAGATCACCTTCTTCAAGAACAAGGTCACGATCTTTACCTAGGAAATCGCCTGTCTCACAGATTGGGCCAACCAAATCGTAAGTCACAGCTTCACCCTGACGAGGGCTAACAGGAACAATATCCTGCCAAGCTTGATAAAGTGCTGGGCGCATTAGGTCGTTCATTGCTGCATCGATGATGGCAAAGTTCTTGTGCTCTGTTGGCTTGAGGAACTCGACTTTCGTTAATAATACACCAGCGTTAGCAGCAATCGCTCTTCCAGGCTCGAAAATCAGCTCTAGATCAGAATGATTGTCTAGGCGAGCCAATAAGGCTTTCGCGTAGTCAGAAGGCTGTGGTGGTAATTCATCACGATAAACCACACCCAAACCGCCACCGACATCAAGGTGTTTGATGTTGATACCGTTAGCACGTAGCTGGTCTATCAGCGCAAGCAGGCGATCGGTTGCATCGATGAAAGGTTCGATATCCGTTAACTGAGAACCAATGTGGCAATCAATACCATGGATAGACAAGTTATCGAGTGTTTTTGCAAACTCATAGACAGCAGGAGCACGGTCGAAAGCGATACCAAACTTGTTATCACGCAGACCAGTAGAGATATAAGGGTGAGTGTTCGCATCAACGTCTGGGTTGATACGCAGTGAAATCGGCGCTTTAACACCAAGCTCACCAGCTACTTTATTCAGTCGCTCTAGTTCTGGTTCAGACTCTACGTTGAAACACTTAATGTTCAACTCAAGCGCACGCTTCATTTCAGCGGCTGTTTTACCGACACCAGAGAATACAACTTTTGCTGGATCGCCACCGGCAGCAACCACACGCTCTAGCTCACCGCCAGAAACGATATCGAAGCCAGAGCCCAAACGAGCCAAAGTATTCAACACGCCAAGGTTTGAGTTAGCTTTAACGGCATAACACACCAAGTGCGGATGCTCACCAACCGATGAATCAAACGCATTCCAGTGGCGTTCTAATGTTGCACGAGAATATACATACAGCGGTGTACCATATTGCTCTGCTAGTTGTGAAAGTGCGACGTCCTCAGCCCAAAGCTGGCCATCTTCCTGATAGTTGAAGTAATCCAAAGTTCTTATCCCTTATAAATAACGATTTCTGCGTGTTTTCACTTATTGTGATTGTTCGGTTTTCTGAACTTCATCAGGATCGTACAAAGGACCCGTTTGACCACAACCAGAAAGTCCAATAACGGACATCATAAATAGAGCAGCAATTAATTTTTTCATTTTGCATATCGTGATTATTAACTCAATGCCCCCTATAATCGCACCACACTCAGGAAAAGCAATAGGATAGAAAGGATGAACGAGACTGAATTTCATCAGCTGGTCGATATACAGATGCAAAACATCGAAGAAGCTATCGATGAATCAGAGGCAGATATTGATTACGAAGTGACTGGTAACGTGATGACGCTGGAGTTTGAGAACCGCAGCCAAATCATCATTAACCGCCAAGAACCAATGAAAGAAATCTGGTTAGCGTCTAAATCTGGTGGCTTTCACTTCAAGCTAGTTGACGACAAGTGGACATGTTCAAAGACGGGCATGGAGCTGTTTGAGATGGTTAAAGAAGAATGCGTGAAGCACGCAGGTGAAGCGATCGATTGGGTCTAATCATTTGTAAGCAAAACTAAAAAGGAGTGAATCAATCACTCCTTTTTCAATATCAATCGGGCTTAGTAAGACTAGATGTTGACTATCTTTGAGCTCCGAGAAGCTAAAGTTGCATCGTTACGATAAGGCACAACGTAAGAATTGCCTTCTTCAGGATGAACGATTTGGTAGTACTGAGGTAGGTTAAAGTTAATCAACTTAGACGACATCTTCGACTCATCTTTTACCGATGTGTAGAAAGAATTCACGCTCGCGATCATCTCATCTTTTTCACCGCTGTACTGGTGGTAGACCTCAACTTGGTTCGACTCGTCCAATACATAAATATTGAAGCCTTTGTCGGTATCTTCGAAAAAGAACTGAATCAAGCCCTCACTCGCAAAACCATCCACCACTTCTGGTAGCTGATACTCTTGCTCTTTATCGAGCATCAGTAAAGGTGAGCCTTTGAGCTTATTGGTTGAGATGCTACGGTAGAAATCGACCGAGTTTTCCAACATCTGTACCGACACACCACGACGTTCGAAGAACAGACCAAACATCTTATTAGCTAAACGAATAGCCTTAAAGCGGCGGCGCTTCTCGGGTTCAATCGGTTTCAATCGTAAATCGATACACTCAGCAAGCAGTTGATACACCATGTTACGCATCACACCACGCAGGTTTTTGCTGTAACAGAACACATCAACCGATTCTGGCGGTAAAGCATCTTGGTGCATTTTGCCAAGTACCGTCTTCAGCGCATCCAGCATTGCCGTATCACCTTGGAAATGCAGCGTACGTACTTCATGCCAAGAGTTACGATAAACTAAGTCGACACTGCCGACTAAGCTCTTACCTTCCTCACCAAAGCTGAAGATATCGGCGTTCTTGAGGTCCACTTTTAATGCACGACCACTTAATTCAGACGTCGGGTCATTTTCAAAGTTGATGAACATCGCTAGCTGGCTTATCTCACACGGGCTCGCCAGTGCTTGCATACTTGGGCGACGCTTACGCAAAGAAAACGTATTACGCAGGTCGCTCACCATTTGATAGAACTTATCGATATCGATGTGAGCGTCACGTACCACAGAGTGCAAACGTGTCGACTCGGTAATCAAGCCATTAAAAAACGACCATGCTACCAACTTACTCAAGTACTCATGGTGCTCTAGAGAAGGCTGACCAAGAATGCGGTGTGCAACCAGTGGCTGCTTATACAAGTACCAACCTGCTTTATTCGACTGACCCTGACGAACTTCGATGAAGCTCAAGTCGGGTTCATGCAGATCCGGAGAGATTTGTGGGTTCAGCAGTGTCACTTTACCTGGCAATACCTCAAACGCAGCGTAAAGCTTACGTGCCAAGATGCTGATATCTTGTGGACTGATTGCCGAAGTGATGTCGTTACGACGCGCAAATTGAATCAGATTACGGTAGCTCAGCATCAAGGCATCAAGCAGTGCATGGTGCACCACTTTAACCTGCTCAACCTTCCAGTTACGGCGGTTATCGAGCTCAGCAATGGTTTCATGTCCCCAATTCCAAGACTTAGTCATCTCAGTCAAGGCTTCACGACGCCACGCAACAGAACCAATGCCCGCATCTCGTGACAGCTTCTCGTGGGTCTTAAGATAAAAACAGCGTCTTACCAAGTCCAATCGAGTGTGGTCGTTAATGCGTTCTAGATAGCGCGTTACCTTTTCAAGCATCAGATAGTAGCTATCCATGCCATACAGATCCGGTTCATCCGCGAAGAAGCGACGCTTGGTATCAATACTCAGCAGTTGGGTGTTTGGGTATTCCCATGAATAGGCTTCTAACAGGATCGCCTTCAAAACCGATTTATACGGTGAGTCGATACTCTTATAGAGCTGCCACAGGTTTGAACCAAAGTACTCTTCAGCGGGAATGCGATTCAGCTTGCCGAAATCGATCCACTGCGAGCAATCAAGATACCCATCCTGACACAAACCTTGAACATACTCGTCGTAACACTCTTCCATTTCTGGCGGAATGATTTGCCACAACAAACGCTGACCAGCCAAACGAACCGCAGAGCGATAAAACTCATCAAGCAATAATAAGTGCTGTGAAGAACCACAGTTATCGCCGGTCATCTCTTCTGAATGGTTCGAACGGAAACGCTCTTCATCCATCAAGAAGAAGTTCGCTTCAACCCCTAAGGTTTCAGCCCAATCAGTAATCAAGAGACACTTGTTGGTTAGGCTATCGCGAGAGGCGCCATCCATATCCGGGGAAACACACACCCAGATATCAAGATCACTTGAAGTGCTTTGACCAATAGAAGAAGTACTACCCATGGTGTACAAGCCAAGGATTGCTGGTTCATCCGTCTCGGTGAGTTTGCCACCCAGCGTTAATTCGGTATCAGAGACAAATTGCTTTTGGAATTCATTAAGCGTGAAGCTACGAATTCCAAAAGGAACTTGTTGGTCATAATAACCAGGCATCATCGGGTGATTGAAGTGAAGCAGTGCGGGAATAAGGTTGAATACTCGCTGGCCTTGCACATTCATCAACGCCAACGCACGATCAATGCGCTGCTGATTTAGATTGTCTAATCGTTGAATCAAAGTTTGAGTGTAAGCCTGCAAGGTAAGTCCTTGGTTTGAGGTTAAGTGCAGTTCTGTTTAGTTACTGAACGAAAGGAGCAACAAAACGTGATCAATTTAACACTTTTACCCTTAATGGTAAAGCAAAGGAACCCGTCATACTGGTCAATTCCTTGATGACAGAAAGTTAAACTCACGGCGCCGTAGTGTCCTCTTTATTGACTATTTCTAATAATAGCCCATGTTTCAAATGAGATACTAATCACACTATTTTGGTGAACTCATGAAAATCTCTCAGCTATCAAAGTATGGAATGATCAAACAGTAAGAATTCTCGCCTCATAATGGTAGGATTAGGCTATTACAGAACCTATATCGGAAACACCATGACAAATTCAGCACCAATCCGTATCGCGACCAGAAAAAGCCCTCTTGCCCTTTGGCAGGCATACTTTGTAAGGGATGCACTGCAAGCTGCTCACCCTGGTTTAGAGGTTGAGTTGGTAACTATGGTGACCAAAGGTGACATCATCCTAGACACTCCGCTTGCTAAAGTGGGTGGTAAAGGACTGTTCGTTAAAGAACTTGAAGTAGCCATGCTAGAAGGTCGTGCTGACCTAGCGGTTCACTCAATGAAAGATGTACCTGTCGACTTCCCTGAAGGTCTAGGTCTGGTAACAATTTGTGAGCGCGAAGATCCGCGTGACGCTTTCGTATCAAACACTTACAACAACATCGACGAACTCCCACAAGGTGCTGTCGTGGGTACGTGCAGTCTGCGTCGCCAATGCCAACTGTTAGAATACCGCCCAGATCTGATCATCAAAGAGCTGCGCGGCAACGTTGGTACTCGTCTAGGTAAACTCGATGATGGTCAATACGATGCGATCGTACTGGCTGCTGCAGGTCTTAAACGTCTAGAGCTAGAAGAGCGTATTCGTAGCTTCATCGAACCAGAGCAGTCTCTCCCTGCTGTTGGCCAAGGCGCTGTTGGTATTGAGTGTCGCCTTGATGACGAGCGTCTGATTAAACTCCTTGAACCACTGAATCATAAAGACACGGCTGATCGTGTACTGTGCGAACGTGCAATGAACCTTACCCTAGAAGGTGGCTGTCAGGTTCCTATCGGCAGCTACTCATTATTAGATGGCGAAAACATCTGGCTACGTGCATTAGTTGGTGAACCGGACGGTTCTAAGATGGTTCGTGGTGAGATCTCTGGCCCTCGCAAAGATGCAGAAGCACTTGGCGTGACTCTGGCAAATCAATTGCTGGATGATGGCGCGAGAGAAATCTTAACCAAGCTCTACGTTGACCAAGAATAATCATGACAGTGTTGGTGACTCGTCCCGGTTCAGAGGGACAATCGCTTTGCCAACAACTAGCGGATGAAGGGGTTCAAGCAATCCATCATCCGCTGATTCGTATCGTGGATAATCCCAACTCTGCGGATTTAAGCACCCAGCTTAATAACAGCGATATCATTATTGCAGTCAGTCACCACGCCGTGGCGGCTGCCCAAAGCATCCTTTCAAAAACCTCATCCATTTGGCCTACTTCGCCGCTTTATCTTGGCGTTGGTCAAAAAACTGCGCACGTTTTAAGCAAAGTCTGTAAACAAAAAGTAAACTATCCTCAAGTTAGTGATAGTGAACATCTTCTTAAACTTACTGAACTTAATGGCGTAGAAAATAAGTCCATTTTGATACTACGTGGCAATGGTGGGCGTGAGCTCATTAGGGATTCTCTACTCAATCGAGGTGCACAAGTCTCTTATTGTGAGACCTACCGTAGAGAATATATTCCTATTAGCGACCACAATACCTATCAAACATGGATAAACAAAAAAACGTCCAAAGTTGTCATCACTAGTCAGGAACAATTGGAGTATCTCTGCTCAATTACCCCTGATGAGTATTTGGCTTGGCTTTCAACAAGACATCTATTTGTCCCAAGCCAGCGCATTGTAGAACGAGCACAACAACTCGGCTTCTCGAATGTGACCAATACTCACAGTGCTACGAACCAAATATTACTGGCTGCTCTCCGGCCCTAGCTAGAAACAGGAAATAAGCATGACAAGCAAAAAAAATAATGAGCATATTGAACCTGAAAAGAAACAAGATACTCAGCCAGTAGTTGTTGAAAACGAAAAAGCTGACTCTACAGAGACAAAACAACCTGAACAGAAGCTTGATGCCTCTGCTTCAAATACCGCTAAAAATGAGCAGCCTCAAGCTGAGCATAAAGAGCAAATAGAGAAAGCAGAAAAGCAAGGTAAGCGCGGTGTCAAACTAGGCGCTATTGCGATCGCTATTTCAATTATCTTCAGTGGCGGTATCGCATTTCAAATGCAGCAAAAGAGCGCTGAATACTCGGCTCAAATAGCCGCTCTTCAAGCACAACTTCAAAATACCCAATCTGCGGTAAATAAAGACCTACAAACCATCAAGCAAGAGACTATCCAAGAAGCCTCACACGCGGTGGAGAAAACTCAGGTCGTGCAATCTCAACAGCAGAAGAGCATTCAAAGCCTGCAGTTAGCAGTGGCTGACGTGAAAGGTCGCCGCCCGAATGACTGGTTACTTGCCGAAGCCGATTACCTTGTGAAACTAGCAGGACGTAAACTGTTCCTCGAGCATGATGCCGTTAGCGCAACCAAGTTAATGGAAAGCGCCGATCAACGTATCGCAGCACTGAATGACCCGAGCTTAGTGTCACTGCGTCAATCAATGACCAATGACATTACCAAGCTTCGCACTATTCCTCTGATCGACCGTGACGGCTTAGTTCTGCGTATCACAAGCTTGCAACAGCAAGTCGATACACTGCCGCTTGCCAATGCGATTCTTCCGGAAGCTGCGGTTGTTGAGAAAAAAGCGGTATCGCAAGATATTAATGATTGGCAGAACAACCTGATGACGTCGATGAAAGACTTCTCAGAAAACTTCATCACATTCCGCAGTCGTGATGGCGAAGTTATCCCTCTACTCTCTCCTGAACAACACTTCTACCTGCGTGAAAACATCAAAGGTAAATTAGAAACCGCGATTCGCGCCGTCTACAAAGAACAAGGTGAACTCTATAGCGCAGCTCTTAATACCGCTAGCGAGTGGTCGAAAGCGTATCTAAACCAAGATAACAACTCAGTGATTGAATTTGAGAAAGCGATTAAACAGCTAAGTGAACAGAACATCTCTGTGAAATACCCTGTAAAGCTTGAATCTCAAAATGAGTTGTCAGATGTGATACGTGAGCGCCTACGTCGTGAAGTCACCGTTATGACCACGGAGGAAAAATAATGATTCGTTGGATTTTTCTTTTTCTCGTTCTAGGTGCTGGGTTAATTGTTGGTACTCAGTTCTCTGGTCAACAAGGCTACGTTCTGATCTCAATTGCGAATAAGACCATTGAGATGAGCGTGACAACACTGGTTATCTTCGTCATCGCTCTTCTAGCGGCTCTATTCGGCTTAGAGTACCTATTTAAAAAGCTTATGTACGCGAGCTCGACAACTTGGAATTGGTTCAGTGTTCGTAAATTGAAACGCTCTCGTCGTTATACCAATGAAGGCATCATCAAGCTGCTTGAAGGTGACTGGAAAGGCGCTGAGAAGAAGGTAACACGTTGGGCTAACCATCACGACATGCCTCTACTTTGTTATTTAGTCGCTTCTCAAGCGGCGCACGAACAAGGTAATACGAGTGAGCGTGATAAGTACATCGAGCTTGCTAGCCAACAGGACGACTCTCTACTGGCGGTTGAGCTAACTAAAGCTAAACAGCAAATCAGCGAGTCAAACTACGAAGCTGCATTCGATACACTTTCTACCCTAAAAGGCACATACCCTAATAACACTGCTGTACTTGGCCTGTTAAAAGCCACTTACTTGCAACTGAAGTTATGGCAGCCATTGCTAGAGTTAACGCCTAAATTAGTTAAGAACAAACTTCTAACAGCTGATGAGCAACGTGAATTAGAACAGAAAGCACAATGTGGATTACTTCATGATGTAGCTCAACAACAAGGTAGCGAAGGTTTAATCAGCCATTGGAACAAGCTTTCAAGAAAGCAGAAACAAAGTTCGCACCTTGTATCTTGCTTTGTGAAGCAACTGATCGCTCGCAAAGCTGACTCAGAAGCGTTCACAGTGATCAAAGAGAACATTGCGAAGAGTGGTTCAAATGAGCTCTACATGTTGCTTCCAGAGTTGAATCTAGCCGATCACCACCCAGTAGTGGTCATGCTAGAACGTGCAATCAGTAAAGACAGTGGTAATGCCGAAGCACACAGCGCTCTGGCTCAGTTCTACTTAAGAGAGCAGAAGTGGGCGGAAGCACAAAGCCACTTCGAAAAAGCCCTAGCACTTCGCTCAAATGTTTCAGATTACGGATACCTATCTGACGCACTAGAGAAGCAAAACTTAACGAAAGCAGCTCACGAGGTTTCTCGTAAAGCGCTCGCTCTAGTTCAACCCGCTTAACTCTAAGCGACTCAAACTAAGCCGATGTCTAGCATCGGCTTTTTTGTATCTGCTATTTAACCCTAGATAACTTCTACAATAGCTATAAACCAAGCTCATCAAACACTTACCTGCCCAATACCAACTAACCATGAAATTGCTCAACTGGGCTTCTCAAACACACGGAGAACGACTTTAGTTGTGTCTGTACGAGTTTTACCATTCTTATAAACAAGTCCTTATAAGAGGTTCGAGAGGAGTCATAGAGAAAAGTGATACCTTGAAGTTCAAGAACAAATGGAGATCAGCTTGAGAGAAGGCGCTTAAAGATATTTACCCGCAGACAGATGCCCACTTAAAGTCACGTTGAATTAACAATTAAATAGCCATCAACGTTCCAACTATAAACCGTTATAACCGGGGAGTTCACGTAACTGCCTGTAGATTAATCTATTAAGTAGAGGGAGATAGCAAGAGTTACCGACCAACAAAACCTTGTTATTAGAAACGAGGCATCTTTATCAGCCAGTTCAAATTAGTAGGAGATAGAGCTCTCAAGACGCTCAGGAAAAGTTAATCAACGAACCAATAGCCACAAGTATAAACTTACGTAATCAAGCGCTGCTAGAGAGAGCAGAGCTTAATAATAAGTGTCGGAATATCAGAGCTCGTGATCAACGTAAAGCGCCTCTACAAACTCTGAGACGAATAATAAGACTCATACCAATCCGGAAA
>NZ_JBFRTQ010000126.1:0-645 GCF_041474195.1 Vibrio sp. 10N.222.52.C3
CAAGGTGCTTAAGTGGTTTAAACAATTCGAATTGATAGCTGTTATCTGAGGTATCGAAAATAATTTCGAACACTGCTTCATTACTCGTTGCTGTTTGAGCAACGTAAGTAAATGTTGTGCCGCTTTGTGAAACAGCTTGCCACTCTAAACTTTCTCCATCAGAGGTTAAGCCAGTCAGAACCAAATCTTCATCAACCAGTTCATACTGCACAACACCATCGGCACCTTCATCAACCGTGAATAACCCATTAATAATGGTGTCTTCAGATTGATCTGAACCAATGCCAGTAAGATCGTCTTCATCGACAACCATGTCACCAGTCGGCGCCGTCATTACTGGCGCATCATCGAGCACCTCGATTGGCAATACATATTGGTTAGAATCATCGCCATCGCCATCAACCGCAACGACATCGAATGGAATCGTTAAGGTATTGGAATTCGGACTTGTAGGATGATTTAGAGGACCTAACAACGTAAAGGTATAGGAGCCATCATTCGCTAGCGCGAGCGTGAAGACAGGAGTCCCGCTTGTCGTCGTACCTTGATAGGTCGTTGTGTTAGTCGCCCCTGTGATTTCTGTAATAGAAATCGCTTCAGTTCCAGAGGTCAATGTCGCTTCAAGAGCTGAGATATTACGCAGTT
>NZ_JBFRTQ010000127.1:0-26837 GCF_041474195.1 Vibrio sp. 10N.222.52.C3
AGCGGATTCAACGCCAGAGTTTAGGTCTAATCCTAAGCAACCCAACTTAGCGGCTTGGTTAGCATTTTCTGGGTTTAGGCCACCCGCCAACATGATTGCGCTTTGGTTGTTGATTAGGTTCCAATCGAACACTTGGCCTGTGCCACCAGTTTGAGAACCCACTTTAGTATCTAGCAGGTGACGAGTCACGTTGCTTTCCAGTAATTCTGGTAGCGAGCTCTCAGCATCGGGAGAAACACCGTAAGCTTTCCAAATCTCAACGCTTTCAGGTAGTGACTGTTTTAGCTCATCGACAAACGCTTGAGACTCATCACCGTGCAATTGCACAGCGAACAGGCCTAGCTCAGAAACCGTTTTCGCAACGTCAGTAACGCTGTGGTTTTGGAACACACCCACGTAGTTCAAAGGTGCGCCGCTCATAGTCAAACGAGCCGCTTCGATATCCACATGACGCTTAGATGCTTCAACGAATATCAGACCACCGAATACCGCACCAGCTTGATAAGCCTTTGCTGCATCGTCAGAGTGAGTTAAACCACACACCTTGTTTTCACCCAGTGTTACTTTGCGTACCGCAAGCTCGAGGTTCTTCTCTGCCATTAGAGAGCTACCGATTAGGAAGCCATCTGCAAACGTTGAAAGGTCACGAACTTGTTGATGTGTGTAGATGCCAGACTCTGAAATCACAACTGCGTTTGGAGCCAGTTCGCGAATCAGCGGCGCCAACTCTTTAGTACGGTTCAAATCAGTCGAAAGGTCACGAAGATTACGGTTGTTAATGCCGATCACCTTAGCGTTTAGAGCGACTGCACGGTGAAGCTCTTCTTCGTTGCTGACTTCGGTCAATACACCCATGTTGAGTGAGTGAGCGACTTCCGCCAGCGCTTTGTACTCTTCGTCATCTAATACCGATAGCATTAGCAAGATAGCATCAGCTGAGTAATGACGAGCTAGATACACTTGGTAGGTATCAACCATGAAGTCTTTACACAGGATAGGCTGCTTAGCAATGCTGCGAACTTTAGGTAAAAACTCAAAGTCACCTTGGAAGTACTTCTCGTCTGTCAGCACAGAAATCGCGTTTGCGTGGTTGTTGTAAACAGAAGCAATGTAGTCGAGGTCAAACTCGTCACGGATTAAACCTTTTGACGGAGAGGCCTTTTTACATTCAGTGATGAAAACCGTTTGTTCTCCGCTCAGAGCGTCATAAAAGCTGCGGTCTGTTGCAGTTAGTGACGCTTTAAACTCGTCTAATGGTTGAGTCTGCTTACGTGCTTCAACCCATTGGTATTTATCACGAACGATTTTTGCTAATACTTCCGCCATTTCAGCTTCTTTGACTGAAACGTGGGTCGACAGTTTATCGGTAGTCTGTGTCATGTTCTTTGTCTCAATTCGTCGTTCGTTAGGCGTGTGCAGCAAGCTTATGTACAAGCTCGTACGCTTTGCCAGAGTTCATCGCGTCAATCGCTTGCTGAGCGTTGGCTTTTAGGTCTTCGTGACCAAATAGACGCATCAGCAGAGCTACGTTGACTGCCACTGCGCCAACTTGAGCATCAGTGCCTTTACCCGTCAGGATATCAGTTGTGATGGCTTTGTTCTCTTCTGGCTCGCCGCCCTTAATCGCTTCAAGAGGGTGAGTGTTCAAACCAAAGTCAGCCGGAGTCACTGTGTACTCGTGAATCTTGCCATCTTTAATCTCAGCAACGATAGTCTCGCCGTGAATCGCTACTTCATCTAGGCCGCTACCGTGCACAACAGCTGCACGCTTCATGCCCATTTGCAGCATGGTTTCTGCGATAGGGCGTACCAGCTCTTTGTTGTAAACACCCATTAGCTCGATGTTAGGGCGAGCAGGGTTAATCAGTGGGCCAAGAATATTGAAGATAGTGCGCGTTTTCATTGTTTGACGAACCGGCATCGCGTGACGTACACCAACGTGATATTGCGGAGCAAATAGGAATGCTACGCCAAGTTCATCAACAGCCGTACGTGTGTCTTCAGCTGTCATCGCTAGGTTAATACCGAACGAATCCAGTAGGTCAGAAGAGCCTGATTTGCTCGATACGCTGCGGTTACCGTGCTTCGCGACTTTTAAGCCACACGCTGCGGCAACAAATGCAGAAGTCGTCGAGATATTGATGGTGTTGTGACCGTCGCCACCTGTACCTACGATGTCTGCGAAATCGTAATCAGGGCGCGGGAACGGGTTTGCATTCGCAAGTAGTGCTTTTGCTGCGCCTGCAATTTCATCGGGCGTTTCGCCTTTGATTTTCAGTGCAGTTAGCGCAGAAGCCATCAAGATTGGGTCTAGTTCACCCTTGATGATCACATCAAACAATTGTTGGCTTTCTTCTTGAGTAAGAGACTGCTGTTCGTAAAGTTTATTAATCTGTTCCATGATCGTTTCCTATTTTCCAGTCTTTTCAAGGCGAAGAGGTTTCTCAAGAGCCCATTCGATAGCGTTTGCTAGAAGCGTTGCACCGTAGGTCGTCATAATTGATTCAGGGTGGAATTGGAATCCACACACCTTGTCTTGTTCTTGAACCACAGACATCACCAAATCATCTACTTCAGCGGTCACCGTTAGGCTATCAGATACATGCGTTGCCACTAAAGAGTGGTAGCGAGCGATAGCCAATGGCGAAGGTAAGCCTTGGTAAGTCGCATGGTTTTGGTGTTCCATCATCGACACCTTACCATGAATGATTTCGCCAGCGCCTGCAACGGTGCCGCCATAGGCTTCAACAATCGCTTGGTGGCCTAAGCAAATACCAATCATTGGCACTTTACCTTTTAGAAGCTGAATCAGCTCTGGCATACAGCCCGCATCTGCTGGAGCGCCAGGGCCTGGTGAAAGCAGTGCAACAGGGTTGTCTAGTTCGTTGATCGCCGCTTCAACTACTTTTGCAGGAATGTTGTTACGGTAAATTTTTACGCTGTGACCTAATGAACGAAATTGGTCTACAAGGTTGTAAGTGAACGAGTCGAAGTTATCGATGAATACAATATCAGCCATGATTACGACTCCTTCTTGTTTGATGTGTTCTGATTTACTGCAGCGCTTTTAGTGTGTGCAGCTTGAATCGCTGAGATAACCGCTTGTGCCTTGCCGCGAGTTTCATCGGCTTCTGCTTGTGGGTCTGAGTCAAATACGACCCCAGCGCCTGCTTGTACTTGTGCCACGCCATCTTCAACGTAAGCAGAGCGAATTACGATACAAGTATCTAGAGTCCCTTCACCAGTTAGATAACCGACTGCACCACCGTAGCTACCACGACGCGTTTTTTCTACGTCTCGAATAAGCTGCATTGCGCGGATTTTTGGTGCGCCCGTTAGCGTGCCCATGTTCATACAAGCTTGGTAAGCGTGCAGAGCATCTAAGTCTTCACGGAGCTGACCAACAACACGAGAAACCAAGTGCATTACATGGCTGTAGCGGTCTACTTTCAGTAAGTCTGCTACGTGGCGAGTGCCAGCTTCAGCAATACGTGCCACATCGTTACGTGCTAGGTCGACTAGCATCATGTGCTCGGCGTTTTCTTTTTTGTCGGTACGCAGTTCAAGTTCGATACGGCTGTCTAGGTCGAAATCGATTTGACCGTCTGGGCGCTTACCACGACGACGAGTACCAGCAATCGGGTAGATCTCGATTTGGTTGGTTTCTGTCTCGTATTTCAGAGCGCTTTCTGGAGAAGCACCGAACAGAGTAAACAACTCGTCTTGCATGTAGAACATGTAAGGGCTTGGGTTACTTTGTTTGAGTTCTTTATAAGCAGCCAGTGGAGCAGGGCAAGGAAGCGTGAAGCGGCGTGATGGTACGACTTGGAACACATCGCCTTTTACTACGTACTCTTTTAGGTCACGAACCGTTTGGCAGAAGTCTTCATCTGAAACGCTTGGTACTGCTTCAACGTTGTCTAACGGCGTAACTTCCGTGATGGCTTTCAGTGACTGACATTGTGTTTGAATGTCGGCTAGACGGTCAGTTAATTGCGCTTTGATGTTGTCATCTTGAGCAAATAAGCTCGCGTGAAGTAGGCCTTCGTTCTCTTGGTGATCGAAACGCAATAGTGTTTCAGCTACGTAGAATACAAAGTCAGGACAATTGTTGGTTGCTTCAGCATCACCTAGTGGCTCAAAGTTTGCCACGATGTCGTAAGCGAATAAGCCCGCCATGAATAATGCGTGTTTGTTATCCGCGTCTTGCTCAAAGCTGTGCTGAACCAAACGCAGTGCATCGAATGAAGAGGCTTCTCTTAAACGTGAGTCTTCGTCTAATTCGTTGCTTGGTTCGATAAAAGTCAGCGTCAAAACGTTATCAGTAAGGTCAGATTTAATTTCTGCTTTCACGTTTTGAGTGAGATGTTCGATAAGCGCTTGACCGTTTTCAGTCAATGCTTGAAAGGTTACTTCATGTCCGCGACATACGATGCGAACAGCAGAGTCGATAAGGAGTAGGCTTGTCAGGTTCTGTTTAGATTCAATCTCGGCAGATTCCAACAAAAGACTATCAGTTTTGTTTTCACACAAAGTATGAAAAACGCTGGTTGGATCTTGCGAGTAAGGAACTGAGGAATTGATGACCTCAATGGTTCCCAGCTTTTTGATTTCAATGGCCTTGTTCACAAGACCTCCTTTATGATTCTTTAAATTTCCTGCCGTACATAGTCGCATAAAGATACCTTTCACCCAATCTAGAATATGGTCAATTCGATGATTTGTTAGTCAGTTGAATGTGAGATGTTCGACAAATTAAAAAGCCCGCTATTAAAGCGGGCTTAGTGATAACTTTTTTATAAACAAACTGTTTAATTAGAAGTACACGTTAGCCCACCAAGAACTTGTCCAAGTGCGCCACCAATTAAGCTCTGAACTTGCTTCTACTGAAGAAAGTTCTAAAACTTTATCTTTATGGTTTTGGTTAAATTCTTGTAACATGGTGAACCTATCAAATGTGATACTCCGTATTTGTGTACTAGTTAACTAGTTTTCTGCTTGCGGGTCAAGTGTGTTGACACAAATATAACGATAAAAATTGAAAACAATGAAAAAGAATATATGAGAATTGATCTACATAGTCATACAACAGCCTCAGATGGCCGACTTACTCCACCTGAGCTAATTGACCGAGCGCTTGGCTTTAACATCGAAGCGCTAGCGATTACAGATCATGACACGACTGATGGGCTTGCTGAAGCACGCAGCTACATTGCGGATAACAACCTTCCTATTCAGTTGATAAACGGCATTGAGATTTCGACTGTTTGGCAAAACAAAGATATCCATATTGTTGGGTTAAACGTTGATCCTGAGTCACCAGAACTCAAAGCGCTCATTGAACAACAGAAGCAACACCGTATTGGGCGTGCTGAGATGATCGCTCACCGTCTTGAGAAAGCGACTCGTGAAGGGGTGTTAGAAGAAGTTAAATTGATTGCGGGTGATGCACCAATCACTCGCGCTCACTTTGCTAAGTGGCTAGTCGACAATGGCTATGCGAAAACTATGCAGCAGGTGTTTAAAAAGTTTCTTACTCGTAATAACCCAGGTTATGTGCCGCCAACTTGGTGTTCAATGAGTGATGCTGTCACGGCTATTCATGCTGCTGGTGGACAAGCCGTACTCGCTCACCCTGGGCGATATGGACTTACAGCCAAGTGGGTTAAGCGCCTGCTAGCGGCATTTGTTGAAGCGAAAGGGGATGCGATGGAAGTAGCTCAACCTCAGCAAGCGCAACAAGAAAGACGCACACTCGCGGATTATGCTATACAATACAAACTATTAGCCTCCCAAGGCAGTGATTTCCATTACCCATCTCCGTGGATGGAACTTGGACGCAATCTCTGGCTACCTTCTGGGGTCGAAGAAGTATGGAAAGATTGGGAGTTTCAAACGGTTTCACCATCTGAATAGTCTTTAGGTGAGCCAGCTCCTTCTGATGATAGAGTCGAGAGATTCGATAACGAGGATCAACAATGAGCCAGTTTTTTTATGTACACCCAGATAACCCACAAGCACGCTTAATTACTCAAGCGGTTGCGATTATTCGCAATGGCGGCGTTGTGGTTTATCCAACAGATTCCGGTTATGCGCTGGGCTGTCAGCTTGAAAACAAACAAGCACTTGAACGTATCTGTAAAATTCGTCGCATCGATGACAAGCACAATTTCACCTTGTTATGCCGTGATCTTTCTGAGTTATCACTGTATGCACGCGTTGATAACGTGGCTTTCCGTCTGCTGAAAGCACACACGCCAGGTGCTTACACGTTTATCTTTAAAGCAACTAAAGAAGTGCCAAAGCGTTTGATGAACGCCAAGCGTAAAACGATTGGTATTCGTGTCCCAGACAACAAGATTGCACTCGACCTGCTGGAAGCGATGGGCGAACCACTGATGTCGACGTCTCTGATTCTTCCGGGTAACGAGACTACGGAGTCGGATCCAGAAGAAATTCGTGACAGCCTAGAGCATGCGGTTGATGTGATTTTGAATGGCGGTTACTTAGGTGAGCAACCGACGACGGTTATTGACTTCAGTGACGATGATGCCGTGGTTCTACGTCGTGGTGCTGGCGATCCTGCGCCGTTTGAATAATCGCTTTACTGATTAACAGTCTGTAACGATACAGCAAACCTGCCACAGTAAATAACAAGTGCTTTTTGGCAGGTTATTTGCGATAATACGCAACCGCGATTTGGTCGCGAAAAATTCATTCGACGTCTGTGAAGACGACAATTAGGTAGAAAAGAGTAAATGAGCGAAAAATTACAGAAGGTTTTAGCGCGAGCTGGTCACGGTTCTCGTCGTGAACTAGAAGGTTTAATCAAATCTGGTCGTGTAAGTGTTAACGGTCAAGTTGCGAAACTGGGCGAGCGTCTTGAAGACGAGAACTCAGTGATCCGTATCGATGGCCATACTGTTTCAGGCAAGGCTTCTGAAGAAGTGGTTTGTCGTGTACTTGCTTACTACAAACCTGAAGGTGAGCTTTGTACTCGTCACGATCCTGAAGGCCGCCGTACTGTTTTCGATCGTCTACCTAAGATCCGTGGTTCTCGTTGGATTTCAGTTGGTCGTCTTGATGCAAACACATCAGGCCTTTTGCTTTTCACTACTGATGGTGAGCTTGCAAACCGTCTAATGCACCCAAGCCGTCAGGTTGAACGTGAGTACCTAGTACGTGTATTCGGTGAAGTGACTGAGCAGAAAGTTAAAAACGTTACTCGTGGCGTACAACTAGAAGACGGCATGGCTCGTTTTGAAGATGTGGTTTACGCTGGTGGTGAAGGTATGAACCATACTTTCTATGTAGCGATTAACGAAGGTCGTAACCGTGAAGTTCGTCGTCTTTGGGAATCACAAGAAACAACAGTAAGCCGCCTGAAACGTGTACGTTACGGTGATATCTACCTTGATAAGAAACTGCCTCGTGGCGGTTGGAAAGAGCTAGATCTTCAAGAAGTTAACTACTTGCGTGAGCTTGTTGAGCTTAAGCCTGAGAAAGAGACACTGTTGGATCTTGATCCTTCAAACACTTCTCGTAAGCGTGAGCGTTCTCGTAGCCAAAAAATTCGTCGCGCTGTTAAGCGTCACGAAGAGCGTGCAAACGCACCAAAAGGCCGTAGCAACCAAACTAAGCGTAAGAAGCCTGCAACTCGCGGTACTACAACACCTGATTCAGGTCGTAGCGCTCCAGCTGCAAACAAAGGCAAACCTCAGGCTAACAAAAGTAAGCCTAAACTGAACAACGGTCGTCCGGCTAAACCAGCTAAGCCAAGAACACGTCAGTAATTACGTAATTTATTGCGCGTAAAGCTTCATTAGCTAAAAGCACTGAATACTAAAAAACCTGCTCATTGAGCAGGTTTTTTTACGTCTAGAAGAAATAAAAGATTCGGGATGCGAGTAATCGAGTATCGAAAACATACTGCCATAATCGGCAGTAAGCATGCTCTTCGCATCTCTTATCTCGTTCTATTTACTTATGATTCGAGAAGTTATCGCCTTTCGCTAATCGGTCGTAAAGCACTACATTCACTGATGCTGCTAGGTTCATGCAGCCGTTGGTCGGAACGTAAATCGTCTCACGACAGAAATCTGTGATCTCTTTCTTTAGCGTGCCATCTTCTGGGCCAAAAATGTAAAACGCGCGTGGTGGGTGCTTGTAATCAGGTAGAGGCTTAGCACCTTCAATCAGATCAACAGCAACCGGCACGCAGCCTACTGGAATAATATCTTTCAGCTCTTCAACACCAATCAAAGGCAGGGCTAAGTGCTTTTCTTTGGTGTCGGTATGGAATTTTCGCGCATGGTCGTAGCGTGTGCCAGTGTAAAACACAGAGTTGGCGCCGTAGCAGCCAGCAGCTCGCATTACAGAGCCTACGTTTTCAGGCGTCTTTGGGTTAACTAGGCCAATGCAGGCATAGCCTTTTGATTGTGTGTCTGTTTTTGCTTTGGTCATAATCAGTGAATCTAACGTTGATGATGAAAGTGAGTAATCATGATGAGAAATGGCGTGATAAAAATAGCCGAGCAATGGGCTCGGCTAACTTTTAACTCGCTTACATGAATACTTGTTTACTCATGCTGATGAGCGTCAACAGCGGTATTAGTCACGTTTCCACAGCATGTGACAGAACTTATGTTCTGGATCACGGCTGATTAACATGCGAGCAAATACGTCGTCTAGAACGTCATCAGCTTCATTCACAAGACCAATGCGCACTTCAGCGTAGATCTCTTTGTCGACTTCAAAGCCAACATGTTCAACCCAATCATCGCCAGTTTCAACAAGCTCTGCTGCGCCACGATCTTCAAACTGAGCAGTGAAAAGAATCACGTCTGCAGGCTCTAGGTTGTCAGGTGCCATCTCTAGGAAGATGTCGTATGCAGTGTCAATTGCGTCGTCATAAGACATTAGGTCGTTAGCTTCGGTCATAATAAGTATCTTAGCTTGCGCGGTTCATGTATTTACGTTCAGCAGTGTTTACTACTACTTTGTCGCCAGTCGCGATGTATTCAGGTACTTGAATAGTAAGACCTGTAGAAAGACGAGCAGGCTTAGTACGAGCAGACGCTGATGCACCTTTGATTGAAGGATCAGTCTCTTCGATAACTAGTTCAACAGATGTTGGTAGCTCAAGCGTTGCAGCGTTGCCGTCGATAAGGATCGCGTACATGCCTTGAGTTTCTTCGTTGATGAACAGTAGTTCGTCTTCGATAGTCTCACCGTTGAAGATGAATTGTGTGTAATCTTCGTTGTCCATGAAGATGTACTCGTTGCCATCAACGTAAGAGAACATTACTGCACGCTTAGTTACGTCAATAGTTTCAACAATTTCGTCAGCCTTGTGGCGAACTTCAGTTTTAACGCCAGTTGCTACATCGTTACCACGGAAGCGGTAAATCTTTTGGCCGCCACGGCCGCCTGGTGTTGTTACTTCGATATCTTTAACGATCACTGTTTTGCTTTCTACTGTGATAGCAAAACCTTTTTTAATTTCACTTGCTCTAGGCATTTTGTGTTTGTCCTTAGTGGGTCTATCCGCTGATTATATCTCGGAGATGCTATAAATAGGAATAGCTTGAATCATAAAGTCACCTAGGCGATCATAGAGTTATAGTTAAATCATTATTTTATTTACCGAAACGACCTATGCAGCTACCCGTTATTGACCCAACACAGCCTTTTCAACCTGAATTTCAACCTGTGGTTAACGATCTGATTACCTTTCTAAAAGGTGGGTTAGGATCTAATCTGCACAGTATTTATATTTATGGCAGTGTGGCTCGTAAGCAAGCCGTCTTCGGTCGCTCCAATCTAGATGTGGTTGTGGTGACCCATCGACCGTTTCCTGACCAACGAACCACTTTGTTGAACACCATCAAATGGCGTTTCCAAAAGAGCTTCCCGCAGGTAACTCAAGTGGCGATAAAAACTACCTTAGTGAGTGAGATAGTCGATTTCGACAATATCTTCACTTGGGGTTTTATGCTCAAGCATTTAGCCGTGTGTGTGCATGGTGAAGACTTATCAGACTGCTATGGTGATTTTGAAACAAGTTGGGAAATCGCTAAGCACTGGAATATGGATGCGGAAAACTGGTTGGCGGTGTATCGCAACAAGATCGCACGAGCGACAACGCCAGAACAACAAGTCGCTGCGCAGGTGATTATTGCCAAGAAGCTTCTACGGGCGAGTTACTCACTGGTGATGTACCGCGATAAATATTGGTACGATGATCCTGTTGAATGTGGCCAACAGTTCTTGAAGTATCACCCAGATCGAGAAGTCGAAATCCAAAGGTTGGGCATTTTACTTTCTGGTCGACCAATCCCTAAACGTTCGGTGATCGGTATTCTTGATGGCTTTGGTGAGTGGTTGATTAAGCAGTATCAGAAAACCGAGTTCAGAATCGGATAGAGATTTATAACCGATCCATTGATACTAAAAAGCAGAGTGTGCTGAAGAACATATCTCTGCTTTTTTCGTTTTAAGAGGCATATTGAATATAGTGCTAGAACAAACCCAACTGCTGCCCACTAACTCTTTCAAAGTCTAAACCGATGAAGGGCAGTATTGCCTCTGCGACCGGTTTAATCTGCTTGTCGATATAGTGCTGATAATCGATACCACTCTTTAAATACTCCTTGGGCTCAGGGCCACTCAGAGTAATCAAATACTCAATGCGTCCTTTATTTTGGTATTGAAGAGGGCGCCCTAACTGAGCATTGATCTCATCGGCCATACGAGCTGCGCGAACCTGCGGCGGAATGTTCTTTTGGTATTCATGTAATTTGCGGCGTAAGCGCTTTTGATACACCAATAAATCATCATGTTTGCCAGCAGAGGTTTCATCAACAAACTGTCTGACGTAGTCGGTTGGATCTTGATCGTGAAACACCATCTCATACAAGGTTTGTTGGAATTGCTGTGCGAGAGGTGTCCAATCGGTGCGTGCACTCTCAAGCCCTTTAAATATGATCTTTTCTTTATCGCCTTGAGTGATTAATCCGGCATAACGTTTCTTCGAGCCGGTTTCTGAACCTCTAATGGTCGGCATTAGAAACTTGCGATAGTGAGTCTCGTATTCCAATTCGAGTATTGAGGTTAGGTTGTGGGTCTCTTTTAAGTGATTCGTCCACCAATCGTTGATGTAAGCGACCAGTGTGTTCCCGATCTCGTCTGCTTTTTGCTGATCATAACTGCCGTTCAGAGACACGAAGGTTGAATCGGTATCGCCGTAAATCACTTGATAGCCTTTGTCTTCGATCAGAACCTTGGTTTGCTTCATGATCTCATGTCCACGCATGGTAATTGAAGACGCTAACCGGGTATCGAAGAAACGACAACCAGACGAACCTAACACACCATAGAATGAGTTCATGATGATCTTAATCGCCTGAGAGAACGCTTTCTCGTTCTTCTTCTTCGCCACATCACGTGCAGCCCAAAGGTTTTCGATCATCTCGGGCAAGAAGTGTTTAGAGCGGTGGAATTGCCCACCTCGAAAGCCATCAACGGCTTGGTTTTCTGCTGGGCCTAGTTCAAGCTTCAACCCTTCAATTAGTCCCATAGGGTCAATCAGAAACGAGCGAATGATCGATGGATACAGGCTCTTAAAATCGAGTACCAAAACCGAGTCGTACAGATTGGGAATTGAATCCATCACATAACCGCCGGGGCTCGCAATCCAATTCTCTGGCTCTAAGTTCGGTGCGACATAACCCGCTCTGTGGATTTGAGGCAGATATAAGTTAGTAAAGGCCGCAACAGAGCCACCAACGCGATCCAGCTCAACACCGGTTAATCGAGAGCGCTCAATCGCGAAGTCGAGTAGGTGGGTATGTTCGAAGATTCGGTTTACCAACACACAGTCTTGAAGGTTGTACTTAGCGAGTGAAGGCTTATCGAACTTAAACATCCGGTTAATCTCATCCATGCGGTCATGAACGTTGTGGATGTCTTTGCCTTCACCAAGTAACTCTTGCGATACGGACTCCAGTGACCAAGACCGGAAGTGGTAGGTTGCCGTTTTAAGCATATCGATACCATCCAAGACAACGCGCCCTGGGATAGTGATAAACCCCTGCTGATTCTGTGCAGAGCTACGGAAAAAGCTTGGTTGATTGTCTCTACCGATATTTAGCTTTACTTCGTTCCATTCTGAACGTTTGTGCAGCAGCCTAAAATCGAAGTCGATAACATTCCAGCCAATGATGATGTCAGGATCAAATTCAGAGAACCAAGCTATCATGGCTTCAAGTAGCGCTTTCTCGTTGGCAACCCATTGGATATTGGTTTCAGCTTGTTGTGCTTCGCCGACCATGATTACTTGGCTGTCCATCGGGCTGTCTAGGCCAATTGAATAAAGCACGCCTTTTTCCGAACACTCAATATCAAGCGAGACCACAGATAGACTGGGTAAGTAATCACCTGCTCGGCATTTTGCGTTTGAGACTCGACGATGCTGATTTTTTTGCACAGCAGATCCGGTGAACTCAATACTTCCCTTGATAAAACGTTCCATCAAGAATCGATCGGCGAGTCGAATATCGCTTTCAAAGGTTTGGATTTCTTCGTTGTGAAAGGCTTGCGCTAAACCAAAGCTGCTTCTCGACAGTGAGGTGTAACACGCGGCGAGAGGTGTTTGCTCGAATGTGGCTAATTCTAGAGGCTTAAATTGGCAATCGATCGACTCTTTCGCTGCGATTGCCTGACATGCCTCAACGTCAGATTGAGCGACAAAAAATACCGGTTTTTCATTTTGAATCGTCAGCAGAGTAGGGCCTTGAGGGGTGCTTAACCACAAGTCGATTTGTGTGCGCCCTGAAAAATCTCTTGCTTGTCTTGTGAGTACAAAGCCTTGCTGAATATCCAATGTAGTAACCTATTGAAATGGGGAATCGAATACTACCATCTAGCGACCCTCTGCGCACAAAAGGCAGTAAAAATACTAACTAAATTCTAGTTAGTAGAGGCAAATAACGGGACTCTATAAGCAAATAAGTGAAATTGTCGCGAATGGTTATTCAATGGTATTGAAAATATCTTTATCTTATGTAATTTTATTGGGTGTTGTTTTAACTGGTTGATTTTTAGAAAAAGCTTGTTGTTTTAGTTAGCTTATTTGTTAATAAGTACTTGCTAAAGTTCGTGTTTCAGCACATATTCAACAGAGCTTTTTTTTAGTAATTAAGTTAAGATGTACTCAATGCTGCGATCCACTGTTCCTTTGTTCAATTGTTTCAAACAGATGAAATGACACAGTGGTTGCAGAGCCAATTAATAGTGTGGAGATACAAGTTTGATAAATGTTTTCCTTGTAGATGATCACGAGCTGGTTCGCACAGGGATACGACGTATTATTGAAGACGTCCGTGGAATGAACGTAGCAGGGGAAGCTGAAAGCGGTGAAGATGCTGCAAAATGGTGTCGTACTAACAATACTGACGTTATTTTGATGGATATGAATATGCCTGGTATTGGTGGCTTAGAAGCAACCAAGAAGATCTTGCGTTTCAACCCTGATGTTAAAATCATCGTTTTAACTGTTCATACGGAAAATCCGTTTCCAACTAAAGTGATGCAAGCTGGAGCTGCTGGTTACCTTACTAAAGGGGCAGGTCCGGATGAAATGGTAAATGCAATTCGAGTGGTTAATAGTGGCCAACGATACATTTCACCAGAAATTGCGCAGCAGATGGCTTTGAGCCAATTCTCGCCTGCGTCTGAAAATCCATTCGCAGACTTATCTGAACGTGAACTTCAAATCATGATGATGATTACCAAAGGTCAGAAAGTGACGGATATTTCAGAACAACTCAATCTAAGTCCTAAAACAGTCAACAGTTACCGCTACCGCTTGTTCAGTAAGCTGGATATCAGTGGCGATGTAGAGCTGACGCATTTAGCGATTAGACATGGAATGTTAGACACTGAGACCCTTTAACACTGAGATCGTATAGTGACCAACTTGTTTGACTCAGTCTCATTCCTCAAGACAGTAACAGAGCAGCCCGGCGTTTATCGAATGTATAACGCCGAGGCTGCCGTTATTTACGTCGGTAAAGCTAAGAACCTCAAAAAACGCCTTTCCAGTTATTTCCGTAAAAAAGTCGACAGTGAAAAAACACGCGCTCTAGTTAGTAATATTGACAAGATCGATGTCACTGTAACGCACACGGAAACAGAAGCGCTCATTCTTGAGCACAACTACATCAAGCAGTACTTGCCTAAATACAACGTACTTTTGCGTGATGATAAGTCGTACCCTTATATTTTTATTAGCGGTCACAAGCATCCTCGTTTGTCGATGCACCGTGGTGCTAAGAAGAAAAAGGGCGAATACTTTGGTCCTTACCCTGATTCCGGCGCTGTGCGTGAGACGCTACACCTAATCCAAAAGATTTTCCCTGCCCGCCAGTGTGAAGATACGGTTTATGCCAATAGAACGCGCCCGTGTTTGATGTATCAGATTGGTCGTTGTGCTGCGCCATGTGTTAGCTCAATCATCTCTGATGAAGAGTACAGTGAACTTATCGACTACGTTCGTCTGTTCCTGCAAGGGAAAGACAAATTAGTCCTTGAGACGCTCATCGACAAAATGGACAAGGCAAGCCGTGAGCTTCGTTTTGAACAAGCTGCCGCTTTCCGTGATCAAATCCAAGCGATTCGACGTGTGCAAGAACAACAATACGTATCTGACGATTCAATGGAAGATATGGACGTGTTGGGATTTGCTCAAGAGAATGGCGTAGCGTGTATTCATATCTTGATGATTCGCCAAGGCAAGGTTTTAGGCAGTAGAAGCCATTTCCCTAAAATTCCCAACAATACGGTGCGAGAAGAGGTCTTTTCGAGCTTTTTAAGCCAATACTATCTTGCGCATAGTGAAGCGAGAACCATCCCAACCCGTTTGATTCTCAATGCCGATTTGATGGAAGATGTCACACCGATTCAAGAAGCCTTGTGTGAAGTAGCGGGTCGTAAGATTCACTTCAATACCAACCCTTCAGGTACTCGAGGTCGTTACCTTAAATTGTCTAATACCAATGCATTGACGGCTATTACCACCAAGATTAATCACAAGATGACGATTAATCAGCGCTTCAAAGAGCTCCAAGAAGTGCTGTCGATGGATGCTATCAAGCGCATGGAATGTTTTGATATCAGTCATACCATGGGTGAAAGCACGATTGCGTCGTGTGTGGTGTTCAATCAAGAAGGCCCGGTTAAACCAGAGTACCGTCGTTACAACATCACCGGCATTACAGGTGGCGATGATTATGCAGCGATGGCTCAGGCGCTTGAGAGACGTTATTCGAAGCAACTCGATGTCGACAAGATCCCAGACATCATCTTTATCGATGGTGGTAAAGGTCAGCTAAACCGCGCTCATGAGATCATTTCTCAATATTGGGGTGATTGGCCGTTTAGACCAAGAATGATGGGTATTGCGAAAGGCGTGACGCGTAAACCGGGTTTAGAAACTTTGGTAACCCTTGAAGGTGAAGAGTTTAATTTACCTAGCGATGCACCAGCGCTGCATCTTATCCAGCACATTCGTGATGAGAGCCATAATCATGCGATTGCAGGGCACAGGGCGAAACGTGGTAAAACGCGCAGAACCAGTGCTTTGGAAGGAATTGAAGGGGTAGGACCTAAACGTCGTCAAGCTTTGCTGAAATATATGGGTGGCTTACAAGAACTTAAGCGTGCAACTGTCGAAGAAATAGCCAAAGTGCCGGGCATTAGTCATTCTTTGGCAGAAAACATTTATCAAGCATTGAAACAATAGTAAAAATCCCGCACCATTAAAGCGCAATTAATAAGAGCCCAATAATATGCGTTTGAATATACCTAACATTTTGTCCTTACTGAGACTATTTTTGATCCCAGTATTCGTTGTCGTTTTCTATCTACCTTATCAATGGGCTCCTTTCGCTGCTGCGATGGTGTTTTGGGTAGCCGGTTTCACTGATTGGCTAGATGGCATGCTAGCTCGTAAGTTAGGGCAAACGTCTCGCTTCGGTGCCTTCATTGACCCTGTGGCTGACAAAGTGTTGGTCGCTACGGCTCTTATCCTGATTACAGAGCATTACCACTCTATTTGGATAACTATTCCAGCCGTGACCATGATTGCTCGTGAGATCATCATTTCAGCGCTTCGTGAATGGATGGCTGAAATCGGTAAACGCGCAAGTGTTGCGGTATCTTGGGTTGGTAAAGTCAAAACGGTTTCTCAGATGTTCGCTCTTTGGGTACTTATCTGGAGATACGACGACTGGATGGTGTGGGTAGGTTACATTGCATTGTATGTCGCCACCGTTCTTACTTATTGGTCAATGGCACAATACTTGATGGCTGCCAAAGACGATTTGTTAGACGAAAAACATCATTGATGAAGAAGCGAGCTGAGGCTCGCTTTTTTGATCTTTAACCTAAGGTTAAGTTATCAATAGTGGATATCTAATGTGATATAGATCTCCTTTGAATAACCCGCTCACAGTGTGTTTTGAACATAAAGTCAGCTATTTGGCCTGTTTCGTATGAAATCTATTCAAACGAATTAAAAATACAAAAATAATATTGACTCAATCGTCTGAATCCGTAGAATGCATCCCGTACCCAAGAGGATGGCAATGAGCGATTCGATTGGAGTTACTAAGGCGCCTTGGCAGAGTGGCTATGCAGCGGATTGCAAATCCGTGGACCTCGGTTCGACTCCGGGAGGCGCCTCCATTCTCTCTTTCTTCTAGAAAGAATTTGAATGAAAATGCGATACTAGCTCAGTTGGTAGAGCGCAACCTTGCCAAGGTTGAGGTCATCGGTTCGAACCCGATGTATCGCTCCAAATTTTGTAATGTTGATTGGCGTCAGCATTAAGATGGTGTTTTACTTTTCAGTAATCGGCATCGCAATAAAGAATTGCGTGCCCTGGTGGTGGAATTGGTAGACACAAGGGATTTAAAATCCCTCGGCGTTCGCGCTGTGCCGGTTCAAGTCCGGCCCGGGGCACCATCTATTAAAGTCTTTATCTCGATAAAGCAAATGCGATACTAGCTCAGTTGGTAGAGCGCAACCTTGCCAAGGTTGAGGTCATCGGTTCGAACCCGATGTATCGCTCCAAATTAAGAAGCCCGAACAGAAATGTTCGGGCTTTTTGGTTTCTGACGTTTAGCTTTTACGTTTAAGAACTCTTCTTGTTCGAATCCGCACTCAACATTCATTTCTATCTCTGTTTCAAATTTTGCAATCAAGTTAGTTTTTAAATGCGAGATCCCCTATGAACTCGTTCCTCGTACCAGGGAATGATGTAAAGGCGGCACAGCCTCAAGCCATCACTAACACCGCCTATATACCTGTGTCGTCATCCTCGGGCATGAGGAACGAATGAACCGGAGACCTCTTTCTTAAACGATATTGCTGACGATATTTTCAGCAATTGCTTAGCCACCACTGCTATTTATCAGGCTATTATTAAAAACTATTGATCGTTCATTTCACTTTATGTTACTTTCCCGCGCAATCTCGGAATGAAAATGTTCAAGAAGAGCAACGATTGCTTCTGGGGGATACGCGTAGTGACCATTCTTGCTGATTGGGACATTACGTAGGGTAGGTATTGGCTAGTCCTTTAGCTGATAGACGGGATACTTATGGCGCAGTTCGTCATGTTAATGGGAAACCCAACATTGAACACACTAATTACAACATTGCTAATCAGCTCTGCATTTCCAAAGGGACCAGCTCCTCATAGCTGCCCGATCCTGCAAAAATGTCCAATTCTTCAAAACAGTAGCATTACTGAACCTTGAGCTCACGCTAACAATTTATCGCTGTCTTAAGACGGCTTAATTTCGTATTCGTCATTTGACTTATGCGAGCGTACAGCTATATCTCATTTCTAGACAATACGTGTACTTCACTATGAACTCTCTCCAAATTTAACGAGAGTTGGTGGGTAATTGCGTCTGATGGAGGTGAGTATGAACACATTCAAGGGGACTTTTATGACTACCGCCTTTGAAGTCGATATCAATACTATCGCAAATTCATTTTCAACTATGGTTCCTATCTTAGAGGGAACGTACGACCTAACACCTGACGCTATTTTGCTAGAGCAAGAACAGCATGAGTCGGATGTTCGCTCTTACCCAAGACGCCTGCCTATTGCTATTAAACGAGCATGTGGCGCTTTAGTTGAAGATACTCGTGGCCAACTCTTTCTCGATTGCTTAGCCGGTGCAGGTACACTTTCTCTGGGTTACAACCACCCTGAGATTAACCAAGCACTTAAAGACCAACTCGATTCTGGTTTGCCATACCAAACACTTGATATCACGACTCAAGCAAAAGAGACGTTTATCAAGCGAGTTAAAGCTTTTCTTCCTCAAGACTTTTCAAATAACTCGGTTCTTCAATTCTGTGGCCCATCTGGCGCTGACGCTGTGGAAGCGGCGATCAAGCTCGCCAAGCAAACCACAGGTCGCAACACCATGTTTGCTTTCCGTGGTGCTTACCATGGTATGACGAACGGCACCATGGGTATGATGGGTAACCTCGGCACTAAAGAGCGTCGTAGCGGCTTGATGTCTGATGTGCACTTCATGCCTTTCCCATACAACCTACGCTGCCCGTTTGGTATTGGTGGTGAAGCGGGTGCTAACGCGAGCATTCGTTACATCGAACGTATGTTGAATGATGACGAGTCTGGCATCATGAAACCGGCGGCGATGATCGTTGAGCCTGTGCAAGGTGAGGGCGGTGTGATTCCTGCTCCAGCATCTTGGTTACAAGGCCTACGTCGCATCTGTGATGAGCACGGCATCCTACTGATTTTTGATGAGATTCAGTGTGGTGTGGGCAAAACTGGCCATCGATTTGCGTTTGAAGAGTCTGGTGTTAATCCAGATATCTTATGTTTATCTAAAGCGATTGGTGGCGGACTGCCTATGTCGCTGCTTGTGTTCGATAAGAGCATTGATACATGGAAAGCGGGTGAGCACACCGGTACATTCCGTGGTAACCAATTAGCAATGGTCTCTGGCGCTAAGGCGTTGGAGATCATCGAACGAGATGGCTTAGTTGAGCACGCGAACATCGCAGGCCAATATTTACGTCACGGGCTTGAGAAGATTCAATCACGCGTTAGCTGTATTGCTGAAGTTCGTGGTAAAGGCCTGATGCTCGGTGCTGAGATCAAACAACCAAATGGTGAGCTTAACAAGTTTGGCGAACCACAATCAGACGGCGAACTAACCCTAGCGATTCAACGAGCAGCGTTAGAGCGTGGCTTGATGGTTGAAAAGGGTGGTCGTGATGGCTCGGTAATTCGTTTCCTTCCGCCAATGATTATCTCTTTTGAGCAGATTGACTTTGCACTCCGCGTAATGGAAGAAGCGATCATCGCAGCTGGTGGTGGCTTACAACAAGACCCAGCTTCAAGCGAACAAGCAAACCAAGAATGGAACAAGCATTTCATCCATACAGGTTTAGGCGGTAGCGACGAATTTGCTAACGTGATGAACCAAACCACTCAAGCGATGAAAGCGGTTTTTGAACAGGTTGAAACCCCTTATTCGGGTTTAGATCCAAAAGTGCTAGAAGCAGCTATCAATGCTGTCGACCTTGATAACAATCAACACGCTTTGGTTGATGTTGTAGATAGTACTGCAGACCTTGTCGCTGCAAACTCCATCTTCGTGCAACACCCAGATTGCATTGCACACCTTCACACTCCTCCTCTTATGGCTTCGGTAGCAGCGGAATCGATTATCGCGGCGTTGAATCAATCAATGGATTCATGGGACCAAGCATCGGCTGCGACTTATGTTGAGCAGCGCGTTGTGGATTGGATGTGTGACAAATACCAACTTGGCGCACAAGCTGACGGTGTTTTCACTAGCGGAGGCACGCAAAGTAACCTAATGGGTTTATTTCTTGCGAGAGACTGGGTTGCGGATAAGCACAATGGTCATTCTATCCAAAAGCTTGGCTTACCAGAATACGCGAGCAAACTGCGTATCTTATGTTCAAAGAAATCTCACTTCACGGTTCAAAAGTCAGCCTCTCTACTAGGGCTAGGCGAAGCGGCAGTGTGCTGTGTTGATACCAATGCAAACGGCACTATCAAGCCTGACTTGCTAGACGCAGAAGTGAAAGCACTGAAAGCACAAGGTCTGATTCCTTTTGCTGTGATTGGTACTGCGGGCACAACCGATCATGGTGCTATCGATGACCTTGATGCGATTGCAGAAATCGCAAGTCAGCAAGATCTTTGGTTCCATGTCGACAGTGCATACGGTGGCGCACTTATTTTAAGTAGCCATAAAGCTCGTCTACAAGGCATCGAAAAAGCAGACTCAGTGAGCGTCGATTTCCACAAATTGTTCTATCAAACAATCAGCTGTGGTGCGGTGTTGCTCAAAGACAAAGCGAACTTTAAGTACCTTCTACATCACGCAGATTACCTAAACCGCGAACACGATGAACTGCCAAATCTAGTCGATAAGTCTATTGCGACCACCAAGCGTTTCGATGCATTGAAAGTCTTCATGACGATGCAAAGCGTTGGACCAAAGCAGTTGGGTGATATGTACGACCATCTTCTTGAGCAAACGCTAGAAGTGGCAGACCTGATTCAAAACCAAGCTGACTTAGAGCTACTCGCAGAGCCGTCACTATCAACAGTGCTGTTCCGATCTAAGCCGTCAGCAAACGGCGAGCTAGATTTAGACAAATTGAATCAAACGCTAAGACTGGAAGCGCTGACTCGTGGTGTTGCAGTACTCGGTGAAACGGTCGTGGATGGTAAGAGTGCGCTTAAATTCACTATCTTGAATCCGTGCCTAAAGACATCAGATTTCAAATCTCTAATTAACAAAATTCAAACTCTAGCCACTGAGCTAGCAGAACAACAAGGGTAATTAATACTATGGCTATTCTACAAATTGGTGCAGGCGGCGTTGGTTGGGTTGTTGCACACAAAGCAGCACAAAATAACGAAGTACTGGGTGATATCACAATCGCTTCTCGCACAATCGCGAAGTGTGAAAAAATCATCGAATCTATCAAGGGCAAAAACAACCTTAAAGATTCAACTAAGAAACTAGAAGCACGTTCAGTAGACGCTGATGATGTTGATGCGCTTGTTGCTTTGATTAAAGAAGTTCAGCCGGATCTAGTGATCAACGCTGGTCCTCCTTGGGTAAACATGGCAATCATGGAAGCATGTTACCAATCTAAAGTTTCTTATTTAGATACATCGGTAGCGGTTGACCTATGTTCTGAAGGCCAACAAGTACCACAAGCTTACGATTGGCAGTGGGGCTACCGTGAGAAGTTCGCTGAAGCAGGCATCACAGGTATTCTTGGTGCTGGTTTCGATCCAGGTGTGGTATCAATCTTTGCTGCATACGCGGTTAAGCACTTGTTCGATGAGATTGACTCAATTGATGTAATGGATGTGAATGCTGGTGACCACGGCAAGAAGTTTGCGACAAACTTTGACCCAGAAACCAACATGCTTGAGATCCAAGGCGATTCTTTCTACTGGGAAAATGAAGAGTGGAAACAAGTACCTTGTCACTCTCGTATGCTTGAGTTTGAATTCCCGAACTGTGGTTCTCACAAAGTTTACTCAATGGCGCACGATGAAGTTCGTTCAATGAAAGAGTTCATCCCAGCTAAGCGTATCGAATTTTGGATGGGCTTTGGTGATGCATACTTGAACTACTTCAACTGCATGCGTGATATCGGTCTTCTTAGCCCAGATCCGCTAACACTGCACGATGGTACTGTGGTTCAGCCTCTGCATGTTCTTAAAGCACTACTACCGGATCCAACATCTCTAGCTCCGGGTTACACTGGTTTAACGTGTATCGGTACTTGGGTTCAAGGTAAGAAAGATGGTAAAGAGCGTAGCGTATTCATCTACAATAACGCAGACCACGAAGTGGCTTACGAAGACGTAGAGCACCAAGCGATCTCTTACACAACTGGTGTTCCAGCGATTACCGCTGCACTTCAGTTCTTCCGTGGCGAATGGGCTGATAAAGGCGTGTTCAACATGGAACAGCTAAATCCAGATCCGTTCCTAGCAACTATGCCGGAAATTGGTCTAGATTGGCATGTTCAAGAGCTTGAAGCAGGCCAAGGTCTTCCAGTGATTCATGAGCTGAAAAAATAAGAACTGATTTCTTGTTTTGATTGCTAATTAAAGGGGACATGGATTGTTCCCTTTTCGATGATGATAGCCTTGAAGCTTTGGTATCATTTATTTTGATTTTGTAACTCACTGTGCTCGGACAGGACAAAATCAAAATAAATCACACCAAAATTGTTAATTTACCTTTCCATCTATAGATGCTGCTTGAGTGTTTACAAAAATGACGTTTAAGAAAGAAGAACTAAAAACCCCATATTTCATGATCAACGAAGACAAGTTGATTGCGAACTTAGAAAAAGCCAAGCAACTGAAAGAGATTTCAGGTGTGAAATTGGTACTTGCGCTTAAGTGCTTCTCGACTTGGGGCGTGTTTGACATCATCAAACCGTACCTAGACGGTACTACTAGTTCTGGCCCTTATGAAGTGAAATTAGGTCACGAAACTTTTGGCGGTGAAACTCATGCTTACAGTGTGGGCTACAGTGAAGATGACGTGAGAGAGGTTGCTGACATCTGCGACAAGATGATCTTCAACTCTCAAAGCCAACTTGCTGCTTACCGTCATATTGTTGAAGGTAAAGCTTCACTGGGTTTACGTTTAAATCCGGGCGTGAGCTACGCAGGGCAAGACTTGGCGAATCCAGCACGTCAATTCTCGCGTTTGGGCGTGCAAGCTGACCACATCAAACCAGAAATTTTCGATGAGATTAATGGTGTGATGTTCCACATGAACTGTGAGAACAAAGACGTCGATGCGTTTATCGGCCTGCTTGATTCAATCTCAGAACAGTTTGGTGAGCACTTAGATAAGTTGGACTGGGTGAGCATGGGCGGAGGTGTGTTCTTCACATGGCCTGGCTATGACATCGAAAAACTCGGTCTTGCGCTGAAAGCCTTCTCTGAAAAGCACGGTGTGCAGATGTATCTTGAGCCGGGTGAAGCGATCATCACTAAAACAACCGACCTAGTTGTGACAGTGGTCGATATTGTTGAGAACGTGAAGAAAACAGCGATTGTGGATTCAGCGACTGAGGCGCACCGCCTTGACACGCTTATCTACAATGAGCCCGCATCAGTATTGGAAGCATCAGAAACAGGCAGCCATGACTACGTGATTGGTTCGTGTTCATGTCTTGCGGGCGATCAGTTCTGCGAAGCGAGCTTTGATGAGCCACTTAAGATTGGTCAAAAGCTGCATCTGTTAGACAGCGCGGGTTACACAATGGTGAAATTGAACTGGTTCAATGGCCTTAAAATGCCTTCAATCTACTGTGAACGTAGCAGTGGTGAAGTTCAGAAGCTAAATGAATTCGGCTATGAAGACTTCAAACGCTCATTATCACAATGGTCAGTTAAGTAACTGAATCACAAGTTCAGAGCAATACAAAGAGCAGCTAATGAGCTGCTCTTTTTTGTTCTTTAATTTTGTTTATTTAGCTTTCAATCATCACACGAGTATCTTCACTGAGCGTTTCGAGTTCATTAACTACGTCGTCGATCTGTACTTCGATTGGCAGCTTAACGGCGATTTTTGATGTGAATAGACTTGAGCTAACACCGCCGCCACCAGCGATAAAGACGCGGTGACAATCCATATCGAGAATACTGATTCCTTGTCTATCCAATACATGAGTCACTTCGTTGACGATACCTGCTCGGTCGTTAGAGTCGAGTCTCAAGTGATGGACCGTGTCTTGAACATTGTGTGTATGATCGGAATCGACAAACTGCACGATGAGATCTGGATTGGCGCTGAACGCTTCTTTTACAATCGATTCGTTGATGGCTGGAAGTTGAACCTTTAGTACGCCTGCGACTTGGTCTTCAATAAAGTTCACTTTACTGATGAGCCATTTGCCGTCGTTTTCGTGAGTAACCGCAGCAAGCTGTTTGATTGTTGCTGGTGATGCTTTTCCGATAAAGTTTACGATAAATGTACTGTTCATATCAGCCCCCAAGGTTTCAATTATTCTTTGCTAATTAAATGTTTGATATCACGCGATAAAGTTCTTTAATTTCAGTGTAGAAGGTTACATCGAACAATGTTTGACCTAGGTCAATTTTTGAAACTAAGCTTCGATGCAAAAAAAGAGAATGAAGAGTAGGGCACAAAAAAAGCGGCTAGAGAGCCGCTTTTTAGAAGAGTTGTCACTGTGATTGATGATTCAGCAACTTATATTCAATAACTTATATTGAGTAGTACTAGAGACGAATTAGAACGTTACTTTGAAGTTCATACCAACAAACTGAGAGTCGTATGGTGCGCCAGCATCGTAAGCAAAACGTGCAGCGTCTTGGTTATCCCACCAAGGGTTAGTATTCAGGTTAACTTCTGCATCACCGCCCCATGCGTCACTTACCCAGTAGTGAATGTGTCCAACAGGGTTAAGGAAGAATAGCGACACATCACCCATGGTTTGAGAGCCCATCACTTCGCCACCTGAAGCAATGATATCCTGCTCTGCTTCTAGCATCATTTCACCGACAACCGCACCGAAGAAAGGTGTGATGAAGAGATCTTGCCATGAAGGTACTTCTGCAAACGCTTCTACGCCGTATTCCCAGAAGAACGTCGACATAGTCCAAGAGTATAAGAATGACTCAAACTCGTCGTAACCTGCGTGTCGAGCTGCGGTGTAGTAAACACCACCGAAATATGGGTGCATTACGTAGTTTAGGAAGTGTTCGTCACGGTCCCATGTTGGACCAGCAGAAACGTTATCTTTCCACTTTTTACCTAATGAGCTGATATCACGTTGGTCATCATCCCACTTAGTAATACTTTCAGGGAGCAGAGTCATTAGACCCACTGTCGCGACACTCAAGCCAAGAATGGTGTAGGTTTGACCCATTAGGTAATCCCAATCTTTCTCCTGACTCACCAACATGTGTTTTGGTTGTTGGATTGAGAAGTCGTACTCATCACTCAATTCGCTCAGTGCGTAATTGGTACTAGGCTTGTAGGTGTACAAGTTGTCATTAAAACAGTAATCTTGAGCACATTCATCCGAGTAAGAAAGGTTGATTGGCTGGTCGAAGTCGTATTGGCTTGCAACCGAGTTAACTGACATTAGCATTGAAAATGCGGCAGTAACCTTTGCTAGTAACGGTGATTTGGCCACAAGGGTCTCCATGAGAAAGTTTGGAATTGATCAGGATCACAATTATCTATTAAATGCCTGATTTAGGGAACTAATAATTTATAGCTTTTCCTAAGAAAACCTTAGGTTTAACATTATTAATATTAGTGAAAAGGCGAATTGCTCCAAATTCAACCATAGACCAGTTTGTAAATAATGCAGTGTCTTTTTATGACAACAAGGGATAGAAATATGACGAAAATCGCAATGTTAAGCACAGGTGAAGAAGTTCTTCATGGAGACATTGTAGATACAAACGCAGCTTGGATGTCTGCTGAGTTTTATCAGCATGGTTTTGCGCTTGCTAAGCGCTCAACTGTGGGTGATCAAATGAATGCTCTTGTTGAAGAATTGCTGATGCTGAGCTTTAACTATGATGTGGTTATCGTTAATGGTGGTTTAGGCCCGACAACCGATGATATGAGTGCTGCCGCCGCTGCAGCTGCTTCCGAGCAGAAACTCGTCATGTTCCCTGAATGGCTTGCTCGTATGGAAGAGATGTTCTCTGGACGTGGCATGCCAATGCCAGACAGCAACCTTAAACAAGCTTTGTTACCTGCGAGTTCAGAGATTGTCGATAACCCTGTGGGGACGGCTTGTGGCTTCAAACTGAAAATTAACGATGCGACTTTCTATTTCACGCCGGGTGTACCAAGTGAATTCAAGCGCATGGTGACGTTTGAGATTCTTCCTGACTTGTCGTGTACCTACCCTCAAGTGGTTGCCTCTGAATGCAGTCGACTGTTTACGTTTGGTTTGTCTGAGTCCGGTATCTCTGATGTTTTGGATCAACTAAAGCTGCCAGAAGGTTATGAACTTGGTTATCGCTCTTATCTGCCGTTCATTGAGGTCAAACTGTTTGGTCCTAAGGCAGACTTAGAAACTCGCGTTAAGCTTCTGCAGATGGTTTACAAGCTGCTAGAGAGTAATGTCGTTAGTGTTGATGAGCCGATGATTGACCATATTGGACACATCATGGCGGAAAAAAAGAAGACGTTATCTGTGTCTGAAGTGTCGACCAAAGGTTCACTGTCAGCGTGGCTGCAATTGAATGAGCAGATAGAAGATTGCTTCGGACACTCATGGGTGATGGCTGAGCCAAAAGAGAGCGAACTTGAAAAGAGCGATCCATTAGCCGCGACCTTTGCGCTGGCTGGAGCAACAAGAGATAAGTGCGGAACTGAATTGGCTTTGGTGACTGGTAAGCTGGAAGGCAACACATTCAGCGTTGCATTGTCGACTGAAGCAGGCGAGTGGGGGCAGGTACTTGAGTTTTATCGTCAGTACTCGCGTGAAGACCAACGCAACGTGATTAAGACCGTTGCCGCCGATATGCTGAGAAGGCATTTAGATAACAAACCGATGTTTGGTACTTATTCTTCGGTTAAGCGATTAAAAGACATGTTTATTCCAGCGGCTATCATTAAGTAGCTATGTAAGCTAACGATGTAAGCGAACTCGCTAAGTCTGTATTAAAAACGCTAGAAAAAACGAAATAAAAAGGCCCAACATCTAAATAGGTG
>NZ_JBFRTQ010000128.1:0-32647 GCF_041474195.1 Vibrio sp. 10N.222.52.C3
TATTAGTAAACTCTAATTTATAGGTTGTTATGAGTTTATGATGTTTGTGGATAGGAGAGGTTTGTGCTTAGTTTGATTCCTTGGGATGCTTTTTTCGGCGGCATGTTGTTAGGCGTGTCGGCCATTGTTTTAATGTTGGGGATTGGTCGAGTTGCTGGCATTAGTGGCATTGTCAGCCGATTATTGCCAACTGGCACCAGCAACAAAGAACGTAAAGATGCGGATACAGCAAACACCGAAAAACACTGGCGTATCGCCTTTGTTGTGGGAATGGTCGCAAGTGGTTGGCTATTAATTCCGACGGGCTACCAACTTCCGCAGTTAGAAGAGATGAATCTCGCTTTAGTGATTATTGCTGGCCTTCTGGTGGGCTTTGGTACTAAAACAGCGAACGGTTGTACTAGCGGGCATGGCATTGTCGGAATGGCGCGTTTATCTAAACGTTCTATTGTTGCGACCTGTGTATTTATGGGTGTGGCAATCGTAACCGTGTTTATCAAGAATCTGACTGGCTTGGGGGCATAATGAAAAACGCTTCATTTACTATCGTTATCGGTTTGGTCGCAGGTATTCTTTTTGGCTCTGGCATGATCATCTCAGGGATGGTTGATCCTGAGAAGGTACTCGGCTTCTTAGACATTACCGGTAACTGGGACATTAGTTTGGCATTCGTCATGGGTGGCGCGCTATTGGTCTTTGCACCGTTTTATCATCTGGTCATTAAAAAGCGCGCTAAAGCCATCAATGGCGAGCCGTTAGATAGCCGTAACAATCCGTTGATAGACAGAAAGCTGATTCTTGGATCTACAGCGTTTGGCTTAGGCTGGGGGATTGCAGGCTTTTGCCCAGGCCCTGCGGTAACCAGCCTAAGTGGCGGCAACCCGACGGTGTGGGTGTTTATGATAAGCATGCTGGTGGGAATGTGGCTGGCGGATCGTATGAACAAAACGTGTTAGTAGCAAGCTTATAGCTGATTACATTGGCTTTGACGTTATCCGTTCTGAGCTGACCAAGCATAGAGGTTGACTCGCTTTCAGCACGAAAGTCAGTCAGCCTCTTTCTATATTTACTGTTTCTATTATTTTCAGTTATCTACAATCTGTTGTTATCTAAAATCTACTATTTAATAGTCGTTGAAACTGGACAGTGGTCGCTGAGTTTGTAGTCCAGAACATCTTGTGTTTCAAATACCTTCTGCTTTGCAGGAGAAGCATTTAGCGACTCACTCACCACAATATGATCAATAACAGAGCGGAACTGATGTGTGCGATAATTGTTGCGGTTAGAGCGTACCTTACAATCTGCACGGGTCTTTCGTGTCGCTAACTGCGCATCAGTATATTGTGATAACTCTTTCCACATCCAATCTCGTGAGTAAGCGAGGTTATGGTTAAAGTCGCCAAGAATGGCGTAGTCTTCGTTATTGCGCTCTCTTTGCTTTATCCACTTGTTCAGTTGCTGAGCTTGCTCTTTTAAACGAGAGCAATCGCGGTTGGACTTATACGCTCCGCTACAACCTGCCTTTAAATGCACAGACAACATGTGAATGGGTTTAAAGTTTGTTTCTACAACGATATAGCTGGCAAACCTAAGTTTACTGTTGGATGTGGTTTCAAGCGGAAAGTCAGCGTAGTCGGTGAGGGCTACTCCTTTACGAACTGCAAATCCCGTGTATTGGTTCACTTCTTTAAATTGGCGGTTGCTGTTCTTAGATAGCGCCCGGTCAGACATCAATATCTTGTATTGATCACCAGCCACACGCTGAATGGCATTTACGTTATCGACTTCTTGAAACGCAACCACGTCTGCGTCTAAGGATTGAAAATAAGTTGCGAGTTTGTCGAAATCAGCTTGATCACGTTTGTCAGAAAACTTATTCACAGCCTCGTTGGTTGATAACCATTCGATATTCCAACTGGATATGGTCAAAGGTTCAGCAAATGTCTGGCTACTGAGTAAGCAGCCTAACATTATCCAGTTTTGAAGTCGTTTCATGCCAAATATCCCTAATTTTGTCTGCCAATATTGATGAGCCGTTATCCTACAACACTTACCAAAAATTCAACTCTTTTTAGGAGTTTTTTTATTGTTACATTGTTTCTTTTCGACTTGAGAACTAGCGTAATAATATTGAATTGATCTTAGTCAGCGTTCTCTTTTTATTGATCCAAATCAATACTCAAAGTTGGTGGTTCTCGTTAAATACGCCACAATATCTAGTGTTAGTTAAACGATAAATCGCTCTATATAGTGTGTTTGTGGATAAGTCTGTGAATACCTCAAGAGTAAGGAGAAGTGGTGAAATCAATCGTAATCAAGCGTGATGGCTCAAGAGCTCCATTCAGTAGAGATCGCATCCAAGCTGCAGTGGAAGCAGCATCAGACAAAGCCGATAAGGAAATTGCTATTTATGCACTGAATGTGGCATTAGCAGTTGAGTTGAAGCTCGAAGACTACGATGAAGTTCATATCTCTGAAATTCAAACCATGGTCGAGAACGAGCTAATGCAGGGACCATACAAGTCTCTGGCTCGTGCCTACATTGAATATCGTCATGACCGCGACATCGCCCGTGAGAAGCAAAGCGCTTTAACTCGTGAGATCGAAGGTTTGATCGAAGAAAGCAACGTTGATCTAATCAATGAAAACGCGAACAAAGATGGCAAAGTAATCCCAACTCAGCGTGACCTGCTGGCGGGTATCGTGGCTAAACACTATGCGAAAACTCACATTTTGCCACGTGATATCGTACATGCTCACGAATGTGGTGATATTCACTACCACGATCTAGACTACGCACCGTTCTTCCCAATGTTTAACTGCATGCTTATCGATCTGAAAGGCATGTTAACGCATGGCTTCAAGATGGGTAACGCGGAAATCGACACACCTAAGTCTATTTCTACGGCGACAGCGGTAACCGCGCAGATCATCGCGCAAGTGGCGAGTCACATCTACGGCGGCACAACGATTAACCGCATCGATGAGGTTCTTGAACCTTACGTTATGGCGAGCTACGAGAAGCACTTATCGCTAGCGAAAGAGTGGGACATTCATAGCCCAGAAGCTTTTGCTATCTCTCGCACAGAGAAAGAGTGTTACGACGCGTTCCAATCTCTGGAGTACGAAGTAAACACGCTGCACACCGCTAATGGTCAAACACCATTCGTGACGTTTGGTTTTGGTTTAGGTGAAAGCTGGGGCTCGAAATTGATTCAGCAATCAATCTTGAAAAACCGCATTGCAGGTTTGGGTAAGAACCGTAAAACAGCCGTGTTCCCTAAACTGGTATTTGCGATCAAAGATGGTTTGAACCACCAGAAGCAAGATCCAAACTACGACATCAAGCAATTAGCGCTAGAGTGTGCGTCTAAGCGTATGTACCCAGACATTCTTAACTACGACAAAGTAGTAGAAGTGACAGGGTCATTTAAAACTCCTATGGGTTGTCGTAGCTTCTTGAATACTTATGAAGAAAATGGTGAGTTGATTCACGAAGGCCGTAACAACTTAGGTGTTGTTAGCTTGAACTTGCCACGTATTGCGATTAACGCAAAACAAGATATGGCTAAGTTCTACGAACTGCTTGATGATAAACTCAAGCTGGCTCGTCGTGCATTAGAAACTCGTATTTCTCGTCTAGAAAACGTGAAAGCACGTGTTGCTCCAATCCTATACATGGAAGGTGCATGTGGCGTTCGCTTGAAAGCAGACGACTCTATCGCTGATATCTTTAAGAACGGCCGTGCTTCTGTTTCTCTTGGTTACATTGGTATCCACGAAGCAATGACTGCGCTTTACGGTACTGACGTTCACCTGTACGACGATGGCGAAACGCGTGCTAAAGCGCTTGAGCTAGTGGAGTACATGAAGCGTGAAGTAGAATCTTGGACCAAAGAGACAGGTTATGCATTCAGCCTATACGGCACACCAAGTGAAAACCTATGTAGTCGTTTCTGCAGCATCGACACCAAAGAGTTTGGTGTGATTGATGGCGTAACAGACCGTGGTTATTACACCAACAGCTTTCACTTAGACGTGCAGAAGAAAGTGAACCCATACGACAAGATCGATTTTGAGATGCCTTATCCTGAAATCTCTAGTGGTGGTTTCATCTGTTACGGCGAATTCCCGAACATGCAGAAGAACATCGAAGCACTAGAAAACGTATGGGACTACAGCTACACACGTGTTCCTTACTACGGTACAAATACGCCGATTGATGAGTGCTACGAATGTGGTTACAACGGTGAATTTGACTGTACTAGTAAGGGCTTTACGTGTCCTAAGTGTGGCAACCACGACTCAACCAAAGTATCGGTAACACGCCGTGTTTGTGGTTACCTTGGTAGCCCAGATGCACGACCATTTAACTTCGGTAAGCAAGAAGAAGTTAAACGCCGAGTGAAGCATCTTTAGTAAGCTCTAAGATTATTAGCTAGCTTATTTAGAAGAGCTACGTTTCAAGAAATATGATTGGTATCGGCGTTATGTCGATACCAATTCTTTCGTTTCAGCTTTTACAACACATCTTCTCAAACTATTAAGTAATCACGAGTTTTCAATACTGCCTTATGAATTATCACCAATATCACCCAATCGACGTTGTAAATGGCCCTGGAACACGCTGCACTTTGTTTGTGTCGGGTTGTGTACACCAGTGTCGCGGGTGTTATAACCAATCGACGCAAAGGTTGGACTCTGGGCATTTGTTTACTCAAGAACTGCAAGACCACATTATCGCTGATCTCAATGATCCGCGAATTAAGCGTCGTGGCTTGTCGCTTTCTGGTGGTGATCCTTTGCATCCTGCAAACGTGTCTGAAGTGCTTAAGCTTGTTCAGCGTGTAAAAGCAGAATGTGAAGGCAAAGACATCTGGATGTGGACGGGCTACGAGCTCGACGAACTCGACGAAAAGCAGAGGCAAGTACTTGAATATGTTGATACTTTGATTGATGGTCGTTTTGAGCAAGATAAAGCGGATCCAATGTTGGATTGGCGTGGTAGTTCAAACCAAATCATCCATCGATTTACTGATATATAACTGCTGTCGTGACTTTGCACACTCGTAAACGAAAAAGGGCTTCATCGTTAGCGCAATGCTACAAATCAGCCCTTGGGTGTGAGTTCTTTGAATCTATCGCCTGCACGTCAGTGTCAGTTTATCGCCTGTTTATATAGGAATGTGCTCAGGCTCGTCGATTAGATTGTTGATCCATTTCTTAGAGTGAATTCGCTGGCTAGTTAAAGCGATCTTCGCTAACTCCTCCAGTAACACAATCATCAACACCCATTCTAGCGGCCAACCCAACACCAGCGCAGTAAAGTAAGCAAGGGGAATACCGATTGCCCATTGGCCAAACAGGTCGATGAAGATACTGTAGTTGATGTCTCCACCACTTTTCAGCACGCCACCAATACCAACCATATTGAAGACTCTTAGTATCATGCCGAGTGCCATGACTAAGGTGACGTTAACGGCTGTCTCTTTGAGCTCTAAGTGAGTAAGGCCGATCATGTATACGATCGCGGGTTTAGCAAACCAACACACCAAGGCTAATATAGCCGCAAGCCCACAGCTGACCAATACATAACCCCATGCGGTGTTCTCAACACGTTGATAGTTCTTCGCGCCGATCTCGTTGCCTAGAATGATCGAAGCGGCGACCGCAAACCCCATGAACGCCGAGATCAAGATACTTTCTACTGGCGATAACAGCGAAATGATCGCAAGCTCTCCAACACCCATTTGCCCAACTATCACGTTATAAATAAGAATCCCGCCCGCCCATGCTGTGTCATGAACCAACATAGGTATTGCTATCGTGAAGTACTTCTTTCTATGCTTCGGTAATATCGCTTCTCGCCAATTACTTAATGTCGGGAATAGATGCGCGTAGTGTTTTTTCGCCATGATAAGCAGCGCTATCGTCTGAAAGAATCGAGACACCGTGGTGCCAATAGCCGCACCAACTACGCCCAGTTCTGGAAATCCAAACAAACCAAAGATCAGCAATGCATTGAGAATCGCATTAACGATGATTGCCCAAATACTGATCTTGGTGGGTAGCTTGGCTTCGCCGACCGATCGCAGTGCGCTTTCTAAGGGCACTACGATCGCGGTACCAAAAAGGCTGGCTCCTGTTATCCAAAGGTAATCCGTTGCCAAGCGGACGTAATCAGGGTCTGAGGCCACCACAGACACGACTGATTCAGGAGCCAATGTATAAATCAACACAAAGGGGATGATGGTAAAGACAGACAATGCCCATGACTGTGCTAATGTGCGTCTAATTCCGTTGAAATCTCCCGCACCGAAATATTGCGAAGCTAGCACACTGACAGCGCCGCTAATCCCGGATACCATGATCAAGTTGAAGAAAAATATGCGGTTACCCACACCAACCGCCGCAGTTGCAGAGTCACCCAGTTGGTTAACCATAAAAATATCGACCACGCCGAGTAATGAAAACAACATGGTTTGTAGCGATACAGGCAAACCGATGTGTAAAAGCTTTTGCCAAAAATCTTTGTCTAGATGACGATATGTCGAGCGCATCGCATTTCCCCTGTGGTTAATATGCGAGAAGTTTATCGGTATTTGTTTTGGCTGTATTGTTCAGGTTCATCACAAACTTTTGCCAAACTATCTATTTTCAAAAGCTTCCTATTTGTCAAAACGACCTGTTTTCAAAATCATCTATTTCAAAACTATCGAATGACTAATGTGGCGATTTAATTGCAGACAAACCTAATGAGCGACCAGTGAAATGAGTGAGAAACACGAACGGTACGAGATCTCTGATCAGACACACCAAGAGTTTGTCGATCAAAGCCATGTATTGGCATTCGAAGAATTGGGTATCGTTCAGTGTGGGACGGCGTCGTGCCGAGATTTCTTTTCTGTCCATCGGAAGAATCCACAGAAACACATGCTGCTTTACACGGTTAGGGGCAAAGGGTGGTTAGAAAGTGGGGCGTGTCGCTATATTCTAGAGCCGGGGTCGTGCATTACTGTGCCTGCAGGCGTTGAGAATGGCTTTGGGATTGAAGAAGAAACATGGCAGATAGCGTGGATCTTTCTATCGCCTGATAAGCATTGGGATAATGTCGTCAATGATGAAGTGAGTTATACGCTCTCTCCTGCAGCCGAAGTCGTCTCGTCTTGTATTCATACCTTGCTGAGAAGTATTGCCTTGCCCATTGATTTAGGCGGAGCGATTGCCATTCACAGCGTAGCCCAAATAGAGTTCATGATTAATGCACCAGTCCCGCAGCAACAGTCTCGAAATTTGATTCGCTTGAGACGTGTGTTCGACAGTGTTCAAAAGCAGCTTCATAAAGAGTGGAATGTGCATGAGCTAGCAAACCTATTTCCTTGTTCAGAGCCGCACTTCCATCGTTTGTGCCAACGTTATTACTCTCATAGCCCGATGACTCATATTATGCGTATGAGAATGGAATACGCTGCAAGGCTGCTCAGGTCGAGTGATTGGTCGATTCAACACATTGGCGAGATAGTTGGATATCCCAATGCCGCTAACTTTAGCACTCGGTTTAAGGCTTGGTCAGGAATGACACCAAGACAATTCAAACAGAGTGCCCAGTAGTAATCTTAATAGAGCACGTGCAAACATAAGAATATAGGAACATAAGACGCATAGAAATAAAGCAATTTGAATTGTGCAATGGGTCATTAGGTGTTTGAAATTTGCACTATTTATCCGTTTGAAACGACCAATCTCTGATTACTTATGGTAACTAAGCGCTTCTATTAAAAAATGTTTCTGATTTTAGTACGAAAATGTTAACGTGAAATCCATTACTTGAATTTCAAAGGGTTGTGACTTTCATGTTTTCACATCTACCAAAACCAACTTTAGATCCAATTCTATCTCTTTCTGTTGCTTACCGCGGCGATACTCGTACTGATAAAGTCGATTTAGGCATTGGCGTTTACAAAAACGACCAAGGCGAAACTCCGATCATGAAAGCCGTTTCTAAGGCTCAAGATATCGTTGTTGAGACTCAGAAAACCAAAGCTTACGTTGGCCTAGCAGGCTGTGAAGAGTTTAACCAGAGCATGGTTGATCTGCTGCTTAAAGGGACTTCTGCAATGGATCGCGTAGCTGCGATTCAAACACCGGGTGCAAGTGGTGCACTTCGCATGTTGGGTGACTTAATGAAAGTTTCTCAACCAGACACCACGGTTTGGATTTCAAACCCAAGCTACGTTAACCACAAACCGGTGATGGAAGCGGCAGGCTTAAAAGTTCGATATTACAATTACTTCAGTCCTGAAACGAAGCAAGTTGATACTGCAAGAATGTTGGATGATCTTTCAAAAGCGGGTCCATCAGACGTGGTACTACTGCACGGTTGCTGTCATAACCCAACGGGTGCGGATATCGACTTTGAGGCGTGGCAGGAAATTACCAAACTATCGCAGAAAAATGGCTTCTTGCCGTTCGTTGATATTGCTTACCAAGGCTTTGGTGATGGCTTAGAAGAAGACGCAAAAGGTCTTCAACACATGGCTAACAACGTCGAAGAGATGTTGATTACGACATCTTGCTCGAAGAACTTCGGTTTATACCGTGAAAGAACGGGTGCCGCTATCGTGATTGGCAAAAACAGCGAACACGTTGGCAATGCTAAAGGTAAGCTTCTAACGCTTGCTCGTTCAACTTACACAATGCCGCCAGATCATGGTGCAGCTTTGGTTAAAACAATTCTTCAGAATCAAGAGCTAACCTCGATTTGGAAGCAAGAATTGAGTGAAATGCAGCAACGTTTGTTAAATCTGCGCCAAAGTTTATGTGATGAATTGCGAAATACTTATAACACGTCACAATTTGACTTCATTGAAAGCCATAAAGGCATGTTTAGTGTACTAGGCTTTAAAGAAACTCAAATGAATCAATTACGTGAAGAATATGGAGTCTATGGTGTTGGTGATGGACGCATCAATATCGCAGGCCTTTCCGAATCTCATATTCCTTATGTAGCAAAAGCGATAGCAAACGTTTCAAAATAGAAGGTGACTGAATGTATAATTGGAAAGCGATTGTAGTTTTAATGCTAAGTGGTGGCCTGTTTGCTTGTTCGGCTACAACTCAAGCTCCTGTTGAGCCAGAGCAAAAGCCTCAAATCGAACAACCTGTTGTGGATGACTCTTCAAAAACTGACGCAACAGAAGGCGAGAAAGTAACGGAACCTACTGAGAAGCCTGAAGAAGTAAAACCAACTGAGCCGGAAGTAAAACCTGCACCTGTTGAAAAACCAGTAGAGAAGGTTAGAAAAACAAGTGACGGCAAACTGATTCTTGGTGAAGAAGAGTGGGTGTTTGTTCCTGGTTTAAAAGAAGCGTTTAAAGCACGTGTCGATACCGGTGCAACAACCTCTTCAATCAGTGCAGTTGATATTGTTGATTTTGAACGTGACGGCAAAGACTGGGTTAAGTTCAAGATTGAACACGACGGAATTACAACTGAAGAGATCAGCTTACCAGTAGAACGCTGGGTTAAGATCAAGCAATCAAGCGCAGAAGGCACACAACGACGCGCTGTGGTTGTAGCTTCGATTCAAATTGGCGATCTAAAAGACAAAACTGAATTTACGCTAGCCGACCGAACGCATCTTTCTTTCCCACTTCTGTTGGGTAGAAGCTTCTTTAGAGATGTTGCGGTTGTCGACGTGAGCAAAAAATACGTTCAGAAGAAAATTACTAAATAACAAGTTCTGCTCGTCATCAAAGCTTTTCGTTTGAAGAGCTATAGTTTCAAAGGTGACGAGCTTAAAAGACTTTTAGTGTTGATAAATGAAATCCCTACCAGTTCTGCTGGTGGGGATTTTTTTATTTACACCCCATAACGTATGAAAAGCATCTAAATGGTCTATGTTTACTATTCGTTTACTGTTTAGCCTCGACAACGTGATCGAGATCTCTATATAATCCGCGCTTCGATTTTTGTTTAATCCATACTTTCGTACTTCTTATTTAGGTTCTTGAAATAGCCTAATAATTATCTGTCAGTACACGCTTAGGAATTAGTTCTTTGATATCTACCGCGAACATCACAATGCAATTTGGCGCAGAGCCGCTGTTTGAAAACATCTCTGCTAAATTTGGTAACGGCAACCGTTATGGTTTGATCGGCGCTAATGGTTGCGGCAAATCAACGTTCATGAAAATCCTAAGTGGCGCATTAACGCCAAGCTCGGGCAACGTTTCTATCACTCCAGGAGAAAAACTGGGTGTGCTAAGCCAAGATCAGTTCGCTTTCGAACAGTACAGCGTTATCGACGTTGTGATCATGGGCGACAGAAAACTTTGGGAAGTAAAACAAGAACGTGACCGCATTTACTCTTTGCCAGAAATGAGCGAAGACGACGGCATGAAAGTCGCAGAACTTGAAAGTGAATTCGCGGAAATGGATGGCTACACAGCAGAAAGCCGTGCTGGCGACATCCTAATTCAAGCGGGTATTGAAGAAGAGTTCCATTTCGGCTTGATGCAGCAAGTAGCTCCAGGTTGGAAACTGCGTGTGCTATTGGCACAAGCTCTGTTTGCAAACCCAGATATCCTGCTTCTTGATGAACCAACCAACAACTTGGACATTCACACGATCAACTGGCTTGCTGAAGAGCTAAACCAGCGTAAATGTACAATGATCATCATTTCGCACGATAGACACTTCCTGAACTCTGTGTGTACACACATGGCAGACATCGACTACGGTGAGCTACGTGTCTACCCTGGTAACTACGAGTACTTCCTAGAAGCATCTGGCTTGATTCGTGAACAGCTTTTAGCAAGCAACGCTAAGAAAGCGGCTGAAATCAGCGAGCTTCAAGATTTCGTAAACCGTTTTGGTGCTAACGCATCTAAAGCAAAACAAGCCAGCTCTCGTGCCAAGAAAATGGATAAGATCACGCTTGATGAAGTGAAATCATCGAGCCGTATGAGCCCATCTATTGATTTTGGCGAAGGTAAGAAACTACACCGTCAAGCGCTTGAACTTCAAGACCTTGGTCACGGCTTCGATGGCGAAACATTGTTTGCCGGTGGTAACTTGCTGCTTGAAGCGGGTACTCGTCTTGCGGTTATCGGTGAGAACGGTGTAGGTAAAACCACGCTGCTACGTTGCCTAGTTCAAGAGCTAGAGCAAAACGAAGGTATCGTAAAATGGTCTGAAAACGCATCTGTAGGCTACTGCCCACAAGATAGTACGTCTGACTTTGATAACGACCTGAGCATCTTCGATTGGATCTCACAATGGCGCACAGTGAAGCACGATGACCTTATGGTACGTGGCATTCTAGGTCGCCTATTGTTTACTGCTGACGATGCGAACAAAAAAGCGCGTAACTGTTCTGGTGGTGAGAAGAACCGTCTGTTATTCGGCAAGCTAATGATGCAAGACATCAACGTGCTTGTAATGGACGAACCAACCAACCACATGGACATGGAAGCAATCCAAGCCCTGAACGACGCGTTGAAGGTTTACACTGGCACGCTTATCTTCGTAAGCCATGACCGAGAGTTCGTTTCTTCGTTAGCAACACACATCATCGATGTAAAAGATCAACAGCTAGTGAGCTTCCAAGGTACTTATGAAGAGTACTTAGATCACCAGAAAAAGATGCTGATGGTTAGCTTATAAAGCAAGTCGCTGGCTCAGGTCGTGAACGACTAAAAGCCAGCGAAACTAACAAACAAAAAAGCCCCGAACATTAATATGTTCGGGGCTTTTCTATGTAATATGTTTAGCTATTTATTACTCAGTAACTAAACCTAAGCTTATCAATAAAACCTAGATACGAAACCTAGATACGAAATCTAGATTAGAATCCGAATCGAGCCGACATTAAGATTTGGTGGCCGTAAGTGCCGTTATTACGCAGATCTACACCAACAGACAGTTGATCTGTTGAGTGAAAACGAGCACCAAAACCAACGATAGATTTACTGTTATCGGTATCAATCAGTTGGCCAAATCGAGCATTGACTTCAACGTTAGCAACGATCCAGGCTTTGATTCCTAGGTTAACTTCAGTTTTGATATTATTTTCGTCATGACGTTCTATATTATGCAATAACATTTGGCCATAAATATCAGCAAATTGACTAACAGGGCCGTTAAAACCTACACCTGCAGCAATATCCCAATCGTTTTCAAAACCACTATCCGCACGCCCAATAAAGTGCGCATTTTGCGTGAATAGAGTGGTTATTTCTCCACCAAAAGTGCTCGGACTTGCTCCCATGCGCAGCTCGAATGTGTTGTAGTTAAAGTTGTTTGCAGACGCAGAGAATGAACACAGTGCAGCGAGTCCTAAAAGGACAGTCTTATTCGTGCAACTTAGCATGGTGACTCCATATAAATTGTATTTTGCGGCAGTATAATACAAAAAAGCCTGCAATATGCAGGCCAATTATTTGAAGTCGGTATTTTTATATTAATCGCTTATAGAACCTGGATGTGGTCCACTTCGATTTCAGGTGTCTTACCACCTTCATATTCACCGAAGATACGAACTTTTGTATCAGCGGTCAGTGGTTGTGCTAGGCGGATATCATCATCAAGTTCGATTTGAATTTCACTCTGGCCATCAGAGAAGACAAACGTGTCATTCTTAAGTTGACGAACGATCTTGCCATCCACAATTGCTTCTTGCTCTGCGAACATGCTTGTGTCGGCAAGTAGTGTCGCAACAGAAACGGTTTCAATTGGGCCAGTATAAGCAATAGCGCTTTCGTGCTTGTTGCTGTTGTGGTCACTAGCCATTGCGAAAGTAGGAGCAAGGATAATAGTAGATGCGATAGCTAATACAGTTTTTTTCATGGTGAATCCCTTAATGTTGTTTTTAGTAGAAACGTTTTTCTGAATTTGAAACGTTTCTTTTCGTTAGTACGTTTTTTGTTGAAGCGCCTGTTATCGTTCACAAGCTTCGTTTCGATGGAGCTATTAAACAACACTGGGGTTGAATCCAGAGTGAGTAACACATTCATTTTCCATTCATTTTATTGAGCATCTACTCGGCAATGACGTTAAGATGGTCGCAGAGAAATATTGCCCACAGCTATAAATTGAAAATTAAGAAATTAAGGATTTAAGTACAAATGCGAGCACCATTAAGTGCCCTTATGGTTCAAGGGACAACGTCAGATGCCGGAAAAAGTGTTTTGGTGGCAGGTTTATGCCGTGTTTTGGCAAGGAAAGGAATCAAAGTGGCACCTTTTAAGCCACAAAACATGGCGTTGAACAGTGCTGTGACAAAAGATGGTGGCGAAATTGGCCGTGCTCAAGCGGTTCAGGCGCAAGCTTGTAATATAGAGCCAACCGTTCACATGAACCCTGTATTGCTAAAGCCCAACTCAGATACCGGCGCGCAAGTGATTTTGCAAGGCCGAGCGCTGAGCAACATGGAAGCGACGGGTTATCATGATTACAAGAAAGTGGCGATGGATACAGTTATCGATTCGTTTGACCGACTTTCTGAAGAATATGAAAGCGTGATGATTGAAGGTGCGGGGAGCCCAGCCGAAATCAATCTTCGTGAAAATGATATCGCTAACATGGGATTTGCTGAGAAAGCGGACATCCCTGTGATCATCGTTGCTGATATTGACCGTGGTGGCGTTTTTGCGCATCTCTACGGGACATTAGCTCTATTGTCTGAATCTGAACAAGCTCGTGTAAAAGGCTTTGTGATAAATCGTTTTAGAGGCGATATCGCACTGCTTCAATCTGGCCTAGATTGGCTAGAGGAAAAAACCGGCAAGCCAGTCATTGGTGTTTTGCCATATCTGCATGGTTTTAACTTAGAAGCGGAAGATGCCATTACCTCTGCTCAAGAGTCTTACGGAGAAGCTAAGCTTAAGGTGGCGGTGCCAGTGCTAACCCGAATCAGCAACCATACAGACTTTGACGCGTTAAGATTGAATCCTTCGATTGATTTACGTTATGTCGGTAAAGGCGAACGTGTAAACAATGCTGATTTAATTATCTTGCCGGGTACAAAGTCGGTAAGAGCAGATTTGGATTACCTAAAAGAACAAGGCTGGGATAAAGATATTCAACGCCACCTGCGCTTAGGCGGCAAAGTGATGGGTATCTGCGGTGGCTACCAAATGTTAGGTAACATCATCCACGATCCTGATGGCGTTGAAGGGGAACCCGGCAGCAGCGAAGGGTTAGGGTATCTGGATACTGAAACGACCCTTACACAGCAGAAAACCTTAACCAACGTACGCGGCACCATGACGCTGGATGGAAAAACAGCACAAGTAAAAGGGTATGAAATCCACGTAGGTAGGACTGATGTCAAAGAAACAGCCTTACCGGTTCAGTTAGAATCTGGCAGCCTAGATGGCGCTGTGAATCAAGATAACTCGATTTTTGGTACTTACTTGCATGGCGTATTCGACAACAGTGATGCGTTGTCGCTTATTTGCGAATGGGCAGGAGCCAACGATGTGACCGCGATTGACCACGAACAGCTTAAAGAGCTGGGTATTAATCGAATCGCTGATGCCATCGAAGAGTACTTAAATCTTGATCTGCTTTGGCCAGAGTTAACAGCTTAAGCCGCCATTTAGAAGTTAGCTAAAGAACTTAAACGAACAATAGATAAGTGATAACAATGAAAAAGCGAGTCTTCCTTTTAACCATGGCTTTAACTTCGGCATTGAGTTCTAGTCATCTTTTTGCTGCGGAAAAGCTACGAGTTTACGCTGCATCGTCGATGACCAATGCGGTTAATCTGTTGGTTGAAGAGTTTGAGAAAGACCATTCTGTCGATGTGATTCCTGTGTACGCGAGTACGTCGTCTTTGGTGCGACAAATCGAAAGAGGAGCACCAGCAGACATTTTTATCTCGGCAAATGAGAAATGGATGACGCATTTAGTCGATCGTAAATTGGTTTATAGTGACAATGTCACAAACCTATGTGAAAACGAACTGGTGCTGATTGCTCCTAAAGAGACATCGGTAACGTTAGACCTATCAAAAGGTGAACAATGGGCTAAACTGCTTACTAATGAAAGGCTTGCAGTGGGTAACACCATGTCGGTTCCTGCTGGTATCTATGCAAAAGAAGCGTTAGAAACGTTAGGTGTATGGGACGATGTGAAAACTCGATTGGCACCAAGTAACAATGTTCGTATGGCCTTAGCCTTAGTCGAGCGCAGTGAAGCTAAGCTTGGCATTGTCTACAAAACGGATGCGTTGCTTTCTAAAGAAGTAAACCTAGTGTCGACCTTCCCATCAGATCTGCACACACCAATACGTTACCCTGTAGCGAAGTTGAGTGATAAAGTTGTGGCAGAAGAGTTCTATACTTTCCTAAAGAGCGAAAAAGCGAAAGACACCTTGAACAGTTTTGGATTTGAAGTGCGTTAAATGATGTATTTATCGGAATACGAATACCAAGCCTTAATGCTGAGCTTAAAAGTCGCTGGGTTTGCAATCTTATGGCTTATCCCTATCGGTATTGGCTTAGCATGGCTACTTGCTAAGAAACAATTTGTAGGTAAGAGCATTGTTGAGAGTATTGTCCATTTACCTTTGGTACTTCCACCTGTGGTTATTGGCTATTTACTGCTAGTGATGATGGGCAGGCAAGGTATCATAGGTTCGTGGCTCAATGACGTGTTTGGTATTGTATTCAGCTTTAGCTGGAAGGGCGCGGCACTCGCTTGTGTGGTTGTGGCGTTGCCGCTGATGGTTCGCTCTATTAGATTGAGCCTAGAAACCGTAGACAGTAAGCTTGAAGAGGCGGCTGCTACATTAGGCGCTTCACCTCTTCGTGTGTTTTTCACGATCACTTTACCCTTGATGATCCCAGGGGTCATTACCGGCACCATGCTTTCATTCGCAAGAAGCCTAGGGGAGTTTGGCGCGACCATCAGCTTCGTTTCAAATATTCCCGGTGAAACTCAAACCATTCCTTTGGCTATGTATACCTTTATTGAAACCCCTGGCGCTGAAATGGAAGCCGCGCGTTTGTGTGTCATTTCTATTGTGATAGCGCTGGGTTCATTGATGCTATCTGAGTGGCTCAACAAAAAGTCAGCACAACGCTTGGGAGGCAATGCATGAGTGCTTTGATCCTCCAATATCAACAACAACTTGGTGAAACGTTCTTTGATATCGACTTGGAATTACCAAGTAGCGGCATTACGGCAATTTTTGGTCGTTCTGGCGCGGGTAAAACCTCACTTATCAATGCAATCAGTGGCCTTAAACAGCCCGATAAAGGTCTGATCAGCGTATCTGGAACCACACTGTTCGATAGTGAAAATGGCATTAATTTGCCGACTCACAAACGCAACGTCGGTTATGTGTTCCAAGAGTCGCGATTGTTTCCACATATGAAGGTGGCAGCGAACCTTAAATACGGTATGAAAAGCGTCGATCAAGCGCACTTTGAGCAAATAGTCTCGCTGTTGTCTTTGGGTTCATTGCTTGACCGATACCCAGCTCGTTTGTCTGGCGGTGAGAAGCAACGTGTGGCGATTGGCCGCGCTTTGTTATCAAAGCCGAGCATTTTGTTGATGGATGAGCCTTTAGCGTCTCTCGACTTGCCTCTTAAGCGCGAAGTGATGCCATTTCTGGAAAACTTATCCGAAACCGTCCAAATACCGATCATCTATGTCACCCATAGCCTCAATGAAATTTTACGCTTGGCAAATCACCTTGTGATTATTGACCAAGGCAAAGTGATTTCGTCGGGTGTGACGGAAGAGGTTTGGGCATCGAGAGCCATGCAACCTTGGCAATCTTTCTCAGAGCAAAGCTCGTTGTTTGAAGCGACATTAGCGGAACACAATGACGATTATGCGCTGTCTCGCCTGATGCTAGGAAAGTCGACGTCGTTATGGGTTCAGAAAGTATCGAGTGAGCTTGGTACGACAGTGAGGCTGCAAGTTAGGGCAAATGATGTCTCTATCACGCTAGAACGGCCGAAAGGGACTTCTATACGTAACATCCTTCCTGTCACCATTAAAAGCGTAGAGACGCACCAACAAGGCACAAATAAGCAGAGTGTCCAGGTCGAGCTAGAGTTAGAGTCTGGGTGCTACCTATGGGCAACCATTACATTGTGGGCGCTGGATGAGTTAAATCTAGAAATCGGGCAGCGTGTTTACGCTCAAATTAAAGGTGTGAGTGTCGCTCAAAGAGATATCGCGGTAACGCATTAAACCTGACAAGGTCAGTTTTTCGATATTGCCGCGATACTGCCTGTTATAGGTTCTGAAAATTCGGTCTTGATTCCATGAATGGATACATGCGTCATTTTTATACGGTATAACTGCCAGTTTTGCGCCACACTATATGAGTGTTAAAGCATATGATTTGTCGAATCATATGAACATTAGCAACAAGAACATACAGACGTAACGATCGACGAACAGAAAATAGCGGATATAAAAAAGCCGCGTGTTTAAAGAAACATGCGGCTTAATTCTAAGTAGTACTGTTAGCGCTTAGCCTAGTTTAGGCGACTAGCGACTTACTTAGTAAAAACTTCTTTGAAATCACGTTTCAAGATTGCATCACGACGAGCTTTCTTGATTTGTTTAACCATGTCTTTTACACAGTTGTGTAGAACTTGGTCTAGCAGTTGAGCACGGTACTCTTCTTTTTCTTCGTCAGACATGTCTTCTGGAAGTTTAAGAGTAGGGAACTCTTCCATCACGTTAACACCAGCGAAAGCTTGGCTAACTGAGATTAGAGCGTGGAACTGCTCGAAGTTGTCTAAAACATTTTGTGCGCTTGCTGGAAGACTATCCCAAGCTTCGCGTACTGCTTCTTCAGACACTTCGTGAATAGAAGTAACCATAAAGTGCATCTCTTTTGGTACGCCATCAAATTCGATAACTTGACGAAGTTCTGGTGAGATGGTGGTTAAATCGATTTCTTGTTGTTCGTTGTTTGTAGCGTCTGACATAGTATTTCTCTTTAAAAAGAAACAATGCTAAAAAGATCTGTAAAAAAGTCAATATAATATAGAGATTAGGGCATGATTTAAGCCCAAATTTGAGCTACTTTGAATATTCAACACTAGATAAAGGTGATGTGATGATAGAAAAGGGATCTTCAATGCGCATATTGCTGGTTGATGACGTTCAACTAGACAGGATGCAACTTGCTATCCGACTCAAGCAACTGGGTCATATTGTAGAAGCTGTCGGTAGCGGAAAAGAAGCCCTGAGTGTTTATTCTGATTTTGATCCTGAACTCGTGTTACTTGATATCAGCATGCCTGATATGGATGGTTTTGAAGTGGCGAATGAGGTTCGAAGCCGATTCCCAGAATGGGTTCCCATCATCTTTCTTAGTGGTCACGAAGAACCTGAGATGATCGCAAAAGCGATTGACGCTGGTGGCGATGATTACCTGATCAAGCCAGTAAACAAGGTTGTTTTGAATTCTAAGCTGATTGCGATGCAACGTATCGCGCAAATGCGACGAGAATTAAAACAGAGCACAGCCAAACTCGAAGAACTGAACATCCTTCTGCAGCAACAAGCCAACGAAGATGGCCTGACCAAATTGTATAACCGTCGATATATGGATACTAAGCTTGAAGAGAGCATAGCGTGGCACGGAAGACGTAATATATCCATGACAGTCATACTTCTAGATGTAGACTTCTTTAAGCCTTACAACGATAATTATGGTCATATTCAAGGGGATAAGTGCTTACAAGGGCTTGCTAATACCTTGAAACAGCTGTTTGTTCGTGCGGGAGAATTTGTAGGTCGTTATGGCGGTGAAGAGTTTGTTCTGATTCTTAGCGATACAGACAGTGAAGGCGCTAAGGTACACGCGACTCGAGTTAAAGAGGCATTGCATGAGATGAACTACGCTCATGAACACTCAACGGTATCGGATAGAGTGACAGCGTCACAAGGTGTGTTGTCATTTGTGCCAGAAGGTGGCGAATCTATTGCGTCTATTTACGAAAAGGTCGATCAAGCGCTTTATCAAGCGAAGCAAAGTGGTAGAAATACCTTTGTACAACGTAACATTTTGGAGCTTGCGCGTTAGTTGGCGAGCTCTTTTAGATATTTGAATTTATACTTCTAATAGCGTTTGAGCTAGGAAGTGCTTTAAGTGATAAAAGAAATGCCACATTCGAAGTCATTTTCTATGACTAACACATCTTGGACGCTTGCGGTTCCTCTATTTTTTACCGCTTTGGCGACCACTGTTAATGCCAATACGCTATCTGATCTTTTTCGAAAGGATCTAGAGCAGAGCTTTGCCACCAGTGTATTGCTCAACGACACCGATGTTTTCACTTTTGGTATCAATAACTTTGACCCCAATAAAGTGTTTAGTTTGGACAATGAAGACATCGGTTCGAATGATTCGGTAAGTCGTCGCCAAAACATCACCTCCCTGAGTTTGCCTTACACATTTGAACTACCCAGTTACATTGAAGATAACCATCAAGAGGTGACGCTGCGCTTGTCTGCATTGCGGATCGAGAACGATGTCGAGTACGCGGCAGTAAATAGAAACGATTTTCAAAAAGAGTCGGTAGTGTCTGGCTACGTGGAATTTGCGAATGTGTCCCAGTTAGACGAATATTGGAGCTTCAGTTCTGCAATCGGTAACCACATCTCTTACTACCGCAATGATTATGAATATCGCGCTTCGTTGCTAAAGCCTATTCAAGACCAACTGGATGGCGTATATCTCAATACTGATGCTTGGGCGTACATTATCGAGCCTAAAATCAAGCTGATGTACGAAGATAAGAATGACTGGGGAAAGTATAAATTGAGTACCAGTTGGCATTACTTTAATGGCATCGGCTGGGGCGAGGCGAACAATGGCAATGTCGGCCACCCAGAAGGGTGGTATATTGCCAATGAAGCCAAGGTTTTCTATGATCTCGTACGTTGGGATAAGAACATCACATCGATGTACTCGAGTATAAGACGAATTGATATTGGTGGTGACACTGTGGCCTCTATGGGCACCACATCTTACTACGAGGGCAGTGTTGGCTGGTTGCTTAACCCAAACCTGTTTAATGAGTGGGTCGATAATGTGGGAATAGGTTTTACGATTAACTACGGAAGTAGTTTAAAAGGTGGCAGCTTGGTTATCTTCTTCAACCAAGATTAAGCTCTCTTTTTCCAGTTGAGCTATACGGCCTCAAATCAATGAGGCTCGTTGAACTTGGAAGTGATAGTTATTGAAGCAGATCGCTATTAATGGCTTAAGCTATTTAGATCTCTAGCACTCAATATCTTTCGCTATCAACTATTGTTAACGGTCAATACACAGTTTGTTTCGACCGGTTTCTTTCGCTTTATACAGCGCTTGGTCAGCAAGCTTCAACACCTCTTCAGGATGTCTGGTGGTTGTACTATCAGACAATCCAATACTCACCGTCACATTCACCACTTCCGATGGTTTGCCTTTCTTGCCACGCTTTTTCATACCCACTTCATGATCGTCGGGGCGTTCATGACTATTACGAATCGTCATGTCGTAGTTTTGAACCTCGGAAATCAGAGCTTGAAGGTGCTCTTTAACTTGTTCCGAATGTTTTCCTTTGAAGATAATCGTGAACTCTTCTCCACCATAGCGATAAGCTTTAGCGCCGCCTGTGGTTTCCCTCAGAATACGCGCCACCAGTTTTAACACATCGTCGCCAATGTCATGGCCGTAGGTGTCGTTGAATTGCTTAAAGTGATCGATATCGACCATCGCCATCGAATACTTACGCCCCAAGTGCTTCATATCGACTTCTAAGGCGTGTCGACCGGGAATGTTAGTCAGTTGGTCGTTAAAGGCCATATCATGACTAGCAGACATCACATAGACGATGATCAACGTGCCTGACAACGAGAACATGGTGCTCGAGATGTACTGAACGTCGAAGAAGATGAACGTGCAAGAAGAAAGCAGGATAGCGCTATAAACCACAACATCGATAGAGCGGTTATACACCAACACGAGAATGGCAGTAAGGCCAAGTAAGCAAAGGCTATACAACACCAAAACAAAAGGCAGTTTGGAGAAGTCTCTGACAATAAACAAAAGACCTTCACTCCATGATTCAAAACCGCCGGCATGGAAGTGAGAGACGATCAATTGTGCCCACACCATAAACAGAACAAGAACGATGGCGTAGAGCAGCATCGACTTTGAGTTTACGCCGTTATCAGGGAAGGCATAAACAAGTAAGCAAGTGACAGGTACTAATGCCGCAAGTAACGAGAGCTCTAATAGCGTTGTGCCAGTATTGAGAGGCGTTTGTAAGCGAACTTGGATGATCAGATAAGCGACAAGCATGGTCACCGATACCATCGCCATTCGACCTTGTCTGAACGTATGGCATAGCAGAACCGCAACGCTCAATAAAATGTAAGGGAGGTTGCTAGCAAACCCTAAATTTGAGTCCGTCACGAGAATGACGTTGTCCATACCAACGAGCAAAATTGTTAACAGGACTAAAGGGAAGCAAAATCGAAACATGCTCGACGTTACAAAAGATGATGCCATTTATGTGGTGAGCCTAACTATATTGATGATCTTATTATTTAATACTATGCGTAGGATACGGTTAAACAAGCGATTGCCAAGCTTTTTGCCTAAATTAGAGCAAAAACATAGTTATAGGTCGCTAATGCTGCAATCATTTTTATATGTATTTGAGTTGCTATTAACCATAGAACGAACTACACAGTATATATGAGAAATTAATTAGTCGTTATAGATACTTAACAAAATCTGCTCTGCTGCTCTTACGTTGGCGCTGTCACTTAAAGGGCTTGATGATCAGTTATCATTGAACGACGTAAGATCTGTAATGAAGTCAGAGTAGGATTAAATAACGCCTTAGATTTAACTATGGACAGTAAAACCTATAACTGAGTTATAGAAAGCTATTAGGAATTGCATGGTTTCAAGTAACTTTAGAAACGACTGCGACTAGAAAAACCGCTACAAATGGAGGTGTGGTATGCAAATTAGTGTTGATGTACATAACTATATGGAAACTCTGGTCGGTCATGTATTGGCTACCGAGGAATATGTGTCTAGTTATACCAACGAACAGCTGGCCGATCTCGCGTGCTTGGCTTTAGGTCAGCTAAAACCTATCTATATTCGTTTTGATATCGATTTTCTGTCAGCATTGCCAGAAGACAAATTGGTGCTCTATAAACGCAATAGTGAGATCGCGGTCAAAAATGCAGAAAGTATGATTATTGACGATCGAAGACGCGAACGTGACGACAATGTGCCTGTTATATTTAGTCAACACAATTTTGACGATGACGTAGAATTGCAATGGTATGAAAAGCCGTTGTTGAACCGTAAACAGTCATGATAGTTTAGGGTGAATACGGTCATTTAAGGAGTAAAAAACGTGGGATTCTTTTCTAGATTATTTGGTGGCAAAGAAAAAACCGAACAAAAAGTAGAGATTGAGCCAGTCGAATATAAGGGTTTCAATATCTATCAAGATGCCATTGCAGAATCTGGTCAATACCGTGTTGCTGGGCGAATCGAGAAAGAATTCGATGGTGAAATCAAAACTCACCGTTTTATTCGTTCAGATGTTGTTTCAAACAAACAAGATGCCGATGAATTGATGCTCAAAAAATCGCAGATGTTCATCGACCAAATGGGCGACAATATATTTAGCTAACCAATTAGGGTTAGAATTGATGTTGGTCATAATTTAGTGAGCTTTCAGTGTATATGCTGAAAGCTCTTTTTAGTTTTAGGGACAAAGAACAGCTAGTAGGTTGTTATTAAAAGGATTATTTGCAAGTGGTCTGACCTCTTCGTTCGAGACGGTCGTCATTTATCCAAATGAAGCGCTCAAACTCCATCCAAATCGTTATAAGTAATAACTTTTCCTGTTCTTTGAACAAAACGCTTGAAGTATTAGTTGTCGTTAGATACAAACGAATAAGTCATTCGTGCCAATAGTCAAGGAATAGCTATGCAAATTGGTGTACCAAGAGAAACGCTCGCTGGTGAAACGCGAGTCGCTGCTTCGCCGAAATCGGTAGAACAGCTTCTAAAATTAGGATTTGAAGTTTGTGTTGAATCACAAGCAGGTGCGTTAGCAAGTTTTGAAGATGCAGCTTATGAACAAGCTGGAGCAAAAGTTGTCACCGCAGATGAAGCTTGGAAATCCGATATTATCTTTAAAGTTAACGCTCCGATCGTTGACGAGTCTAAAAATGAAATCGATCTTCTTAAAGATGGCGCAACATTGGTCAGCTTTATTTGGCCTGCTCAAAATCCAGAGTTAATGGAACAATTGTCCAGTCGTAACATCAACGTGATGGCGATGGATTCTGTACCACGAATTTCAAGAGCTCAGGCGTTAGATGCATTGAGTTCTATGGCAAACATCGCGGGTTATCGTGCTGTTGTTGAAGCGGCGCATGAGTTTGGTCGATTCTTCACGGGTCAGATTACGGCTGCGGGTAAAGTTCCGCCAGCAAAAGTACTGGTTGCAGGTGCTGGTGTTGCTGGCCTAGCGGCAATCGGCGCTGCGGGTAGCTTAGGTGCAATCGTTCGTTCATTCGATGTTCGTCCTGAAGTTAAAGAACAAGTTGAGTCGATGGGTGCTGAATTCTTGGAAGTGGATTTCAAGGAAGATACCAGTGCTGGTGACGGCTACGCAAAAGAGATGTCTGAAGCATTCAATAAGAAAGCGGAAGAGCTTTATGCAGCTCAAGCAAAAGACGTTGATATCATCATTACAACGGCGCTGATTCCAGGTCGCCCGGCTCCGAAGCTGATTACCAAAGAGATGGTAGACAGCATGAGTGCAGGTAGTGTGATTGTAGACCTTGCGGCGGCCAATGGCGGTAACTGTGAATACACGGTTGCGGATCAAGTCATTACAACGGCTAATGGTGTGAAGGTGGTTGGTTACACTGATATGGTTGGTCGACTGCCGACTCAATCATCTCAACTGTATGCAACGAACCTAGTTAACCTTCTGAAACTGCTTTGCAAAGAGAAAGATGGCAACATCAAAATCGACTTTGAAGATGTTGTTCTGCGTGGTGTTACTGTGGTTAAAGAGGGCGAGGTCACTTGGCCAGCTCCACCAATTCAAGTTTCAGCTCAACCACAACAAGCTAAGCCAAAAGCGGCCAAACCAGAGCCTAAAGTTGAAGAACCTGTTTCTCCAATTAAGAAAGTGGCGGGTATGGCGGTAGCTGTTGGTGCATTCGCTTGGGTAGCTTCGGTTGCTCCAGCTGCGTTCTTATCTCACTTTACCGTTTTTGTTCTCGCTTGTGTGGTGGGTTATTACGTAGTTTGGAATGTAAGCCATTCTCTGCATACGCCTTTGATGTCCGTGACTAACGCGATTTCAGGCATCATTGTAGTAGGTGCACTGTTACAGATCGGACAAGGAAGTGGCGTCGTCACGTTCTTATCATTTATTGCCGTATTAATTGCAAGTATCAATATCTTTGGTGGCTTTACCGTGACCAAACGTATGCTTGAAATGTTCCGTAAAGACTAAGGAGTAACAGATGTCTGAAGGATTAGTACAAGCAGCTTATATTGTTGCTGCTGTATTTTTTATTATGAGCTTGGCTGGGTTATCGAAACAGGAATCTGCGCGTGCAGGTAACTATTACGGTATCACGGGTATGGCAATCGCGTTGATCGCAACGATCTTTGGCCCTCACTCTGCTGGTATTGTGTGGATCATCATTGCTATGGTGATCGGTGGTGGTATTGGTATCCACTACGCAAGAAAAGTAGAAATGACTGAAATGCCAGAGCTGGTTGCAATTCTGCACAGCTTCGTAGGTATGGCTGCAGTACTTGTAGGTTACAACAGCTACATCGATCCACCTGCTGCTGTTTCTATCAACCCTGCAGATATTCATGCAGAGCACGTTATCCATCTAGTGGAAGTGTTCCTTGGCGTGTTTATCGGTGCGGTGACGTTCACGGGTTCTATTGTTGCGTTTGGTAAGCTTCGTGGCGTTATCTCTTCGTCTGCATTGAACATCCCTCATAAGCACAAGTGGAATCTAGCGGCTATCGTAGTTTCTACACTGCTGATGATCATGTTCGTTAAAGCAGACGGCAGCATGTTCGCACTAATGGTGATGACACTTATCGCATTCGCATTCGGTTACCACCTAGTGGCATCGATTGGCGGTGCAGATATGCCAGTAGTTGTCTCTATGCTGAACTCGTACTCTGGTTGGGCAGCAGCAGCGGCAGGTTTCATGCTTGCAAACGATCTGCTTATCGTAACTGGTGCATTGGTTGGTTCGTCGGGTGCGATTCTGTCTTACATTATGTGTAAGGCGATGAACCGCTCTTTCATCAGCGTTATTGCTGGTGGATTCGGCCAAGAAGTGGTTGTGTCTGATGGCGATGAAGAGCAAGGTGAACACCGCGAAACATCAGCTGAAGATGTGGCTGATATGCTGAAAAACTCTAAGTCAGTAATCATCACTCCTGGATACGGCATGGCAGTAGCTCAAGCACAATACCCAGTGCATGAAATCACTGAGAAGCTACGAGCGCAGGGCATTAATGTTCGATTTGGTATCCACCCAGTTGCTGGTAGGTTACCGGGTCACATGAACGTACTGCTTGCTGAAGCGAAAGTGCCTTACGATATCGTTCTAGAAATGGACGAAATCAACGATGACTTCGATGAGACAGATACTGTATTGGTAATTGGTGCGAATGACACCGTAAACCCTGCAGCACTTGAAGATCCAAACAGCCCAATTGCTGGTATGCCAGTACTTGAAGTTTGGAACGCTCAGAATGTTATCGTATTCAAGCGTTCGATGAACACAGGTTACGCCGGTGTGCAAAACCCACTGTTCTTCAAAGAGAACACGCAGATGCTGTTTGGCGATGCTAAAAAGAGTTGTCTAAGTATCTTAGAACATCTATAGAGATCACCTCTAAACAATATGTAACAACTCGATAAGGAGCTCATTTGAGCTCCTTTTTTTATCTTACGAAAGCGACTCTATGTGTGATCTCAGTTGATACGAAGTTGACGAAGCCTGATGCAAAACTTGTCGCAATTGAGGTTTGGCTTGCCAATTAGCCTACTAGTACATATGTACAATGTGGCCGTAATATATTGACCTTTATCTCTGTAGCTCGCCATTCTCAATGTTTTTCATGCGGTTAAAAATTTATCTTTGATAGCGAATGGTATATATTTGGTTGATCTATATGAATTTGCGTTGGTTTGTGATCATCAAAAGAACATTTACTCTTCTTATCGCTACGTTGTCTGTGTCTGCAAACGCATTTGCTGACTCTTTACCTGAGCGTATCGATAATTTCACCAAACTCTTTGATCATGAAACGGCAATCGAATCTTACGATATTCGAGTGCTACAGGCTGATTATCCAACACGTTTGATCATGCCGTCTTCTATGCTGCCACAAACAGCAGAGTACCCGTTAAAAGACATTCAGCGCTTGTACCAGTTATCAAAAACCTGTAGTGGTAAACTGCCGTTAAGCCCTTTGATTACTGAGCCTTTAGTTTTTACTCGTGCAATGTGTAAAGGCACCAAGCTTTCTGACCGTTGGTTTAGCCGTAGTGGTTTGATTCACCCTGGCGGCGGTTCTTATGCGGCACGATACGTTGAGAAGTACCCAGAAAAATTCGACTCTCTGAAGCGCTTTATGCATATTCAAGAGCGACCAAACACCGAACACGATGAACTACTGTCTCGCTTGCAACAAATGGATAGCGAAGCAATCACCGCGCTGTTAGCGGGTGACAGTATGTTTGTTGAGCTTGATGAGATGTGGGTAAAACGCGGCGACAGATATTACCTGTATAAAAAATCAGTCTGGAACGAAAATGCCACGCTTGCTGGGTTATCGTTTAGCTTGTCTTCAGAAGGTAAAAGCTGTTTTGTCCAGCGTGGTAATGTGTGTTGGGAAATAGAAGATCATTCAGAGCTTCTGCAAGTCGCCATGTTTATCTTGGTTATTGCCAACATCATGCTTGTCTTAGGTTGGGCGATTTACCGCTGGAACAGCAAGAAACAGGAGATGAAGAGTCGCATGCTGGTTCTTCAAATCCTAACGCACGAATTAAGAACGCCGATTGCGAGTTTGTCATTGACGGTGGAAGGGTTCAGGCGTGAGTTCGAACACTTACCAGAATCGGTATATGATGAGTTCCGTAGGCTGTGTGAAGATACACGCCGTTTAAGACAGTTGGCGGAAGCAAGTAAAGATTACCTGCAATCAGATAATCAACCGCTCGCAACAGAGTGGGTGCCAAGTGTTGAAGAGTGGCTCCAATACAAAGTTGAAGAAGACTTTGCGCCGGGGATTGAACTCCGTGTAAACAAAGATATAGCTGCAAAAGTGAACGTATATTGGTTGGGAACGTGCATCGATAACCTAATCAGAAATGCCGTGAAATACGGTGTGGCTCCAGTAATTCTAGAACTGAATACTTCTGACAAGAAGCTGACATTCAAAGTTATAGATAATGGAGACTTGTCTCGCAAAGATTGGGGGCAACTAAGAAAGCCATTCGTAAGTAAGAGTGGACTCGGTTTAGGTCTGACGATAGTGGAATCTATGGTTGGAAAAATGGGCGGTCACATGACGCTTATCGGCCCCCCAACAACATTTATTTTGGAGATACCTTGTGAAACAGACATTGCTTCTCGTTGAAGATGATAAAAATTTAGCTGACGGTTTATTAGTTAGCCTTGAGCAAGCTGGATATGAATGTTTGCATGCAGAACTGATCTCTGAAGTTGAAGGCTACTGGGAACAAGCGGATCTAGTGATTCTAGACCGTCAACTTCCTGATGGCGACTCAGTAGATTCACTTCCAGGTTGGAAGAAAAAGAAAGATATCCCAGTTATTTTGCTGACGGCTCTCGTGACAGTAAAAGACAAAGTAGCGGGCCTAGATTCAGGTGCAAACGACTACTTAACAAAGCCATTCGCAGAGGCTGAGCTATTTGCTCGAATTCGTGCTCAACTTCGCCTGCCAGATTCTGAAGAACAAGATGCATCAAAAGTTATCGCTCAGAATCTTGTTATCGATAAAGCGACACGTGAAGTGTTTTTCAATGAACAGGAAGTAACGTTAACGCGCACTGAATTTGACCTTCTACTGTTCTTGGCAAGTAACCTTGGACGTGTGTTTACACGTGATGAACTGCTTGACCATGTATGGGGTTACAACCATTTCCCAACAACACGTACGGTAGACACGCACGTTCTGCAACTAAGACAGAAACTGCCGGGTCTAGAAATTGAAACGCTGCGTGGCGTTGGTTACAAGATGAAAGCGTAATGAGAATAGCCTTACTTCCACTATTAATGTTTTCTTGCGTAGCGAATACCGCGCAAGCAACGGATTGGTTTAAGAGCAGCGATGCTCTGACTCAAGTTCATAAACATCTGCTAGATAACGATTTACCTCAGATGTTTGACTCATTAGTGGAAGTTTGGCAAATCAACTCGTCTCAATCACGAGAAGATCACCTCAATGAACTGTTCGATCAAGCATTGAACAAAGATTGTGGTAAAACTCTCACCAGAAAAACACTCCCAGATTGGATTAGTTCAGTCGTCGTTAAAAGACACATCATTCAAAGCCCTGGCCGAGATACCTTTCGTGTATCGATTAATGTTGAATCCGAAAACAACATTCAAGACATTACCTTCGAGAAGTGGGTCGATAAGATCGTTTCTTCGGACAGTGAGTTAACCAAAGACAGTGAAGTGGTTAACAACGCATCGGTGAGTCTATACCGCAAGCGTTACAATTTAGCCTCTCAACTTGAATCCGGTTTATACCGTTTAAGCGTTAAAGGTGATGGCGGAAAGTCTTGGAGCACTTGGGTTGTTTTGGGTGAAGTTGCCATGCGTCAACAAGTTCGCTGGGCATCAAAAGACACGTGGCGAATCGATAAAAAAGAACTACTCAATCCTTATTGTCCGCTCCCTAAGCTCGAAATCGGTTTGTACGATTACGTTGATGAACACTATGAACAGGTCTGGGGCAAGAGCTACGAATCTGATTATCCAATGAACCTTACTGGTGAAGAACTTCCTAATGATCGCTATGTTTTAGCGGTTTCAATGGTGCATTCACGCTGGCAAGGCGACATAGCGATAGAACAAGCACAAACTATCAGTAAAACTTATGATATTTCTAGCGAAGAAGAGTTAAAGTAATTTAAAATTGTGCCGTTAACTATGTAAGGGATCTAACAAAGATAAACGGCATGAAAAAAACTACAAAACTACTCGCAGCGTCAATTGCATTCGCCAGTCTTCCTCTTTCAGCAGCAAACTACGCCATTGAAGCGCGTGGTGATGCGATGGGTGGTGTTGGTGTTGTTTCAGCAAACTTCCTAACTGCTCCATTCTATAACCCAGCACTTGTTGCGATTTATCGTCGTAATGATGACATGGGAATGATCACGCCAAGTTTTGGCGGTAATTATAATGACCCTAATAACTTAGTTGATGATATCGATAATTTAGTTGACAGCATTGAGTCAGGTACTGTGACTGGTTCTGATCTAGATGCTCTTAATGGTGATAGCCTGAATGTTGATTTAGGTGGTGTTGTAGCATTCGCTCTACCAAATCAGTATATTGCAGCAAACGTATTTGCAAAAGCATACACTGAATCATTTGTAACCCCTGATACATCTAGTGACGCTGCTAATAGTGACTTGGTTAATGCTGAGTTAACTGCTGTTAAAGCTGTTTCTATTGGCATTATGGAAGCTGGTATATCATTAGCAAAATATCAAACGTTCATGGGACAACATTTGTCGTTTGGTATTTCTCCAAAACTCCAAAGAATCTATACGTATAACTACATTGCCTCGGCACAAAACTACGATCTAAGTGATGTTCGAGAAAACGACACCGCGGAAACTACATTTAATATTGATGCAGGTGCGCTTTGGTTTTACGGCCCATTTAGAGTGGGTTTTTCTGCAACGAATATTATAGACCGTGAGATTGAAACTAAATCCGTTAGCCAACAGCTAACAAGCAGCACAGGGGCTACAAGAACAGTAACATCGAGTCATTCTTATAACCTGGGGCCTGTCTACACTGTTGGTGCGGGGATCGTTTCTGATTACTTTACGTTGAGTGTTGATTATGATTTGAATGAAGCAGAGAAGTTTACTTCGTTCGAAGACAACGAACAGATGATTCGTGTTGGTACAGAAGTCGACCTGTTACGTCAGCTTAAGCTAAGGGGAGGGTATTACAAGAACCTGGCTTACTCTGATTCAGAAGGAACAGTGACAGCTGGTGTTGGTATCTCGCCATTGAACTTGTTTCAGCTAGATCTAAGTGCTAACTACACAAATGAAAATGCAATGGGTGCATCCATCAATTTCCTTGCTAGTTACTAACAGTCCTTATATAGTTCTGCTCTTAAATCAAGGAGCAGAGCATGCTAAACGACTTACCAACCCTTTCTCACGAAGAACAACAGAAAGCTGTTGAACGAATTCAAGAAATGATGACTCAGGGCATCAGCACAGCACAAGCGATTAAAATCGTTGCTGAGCAAATTCGTGAAGAAATGAGTAATAAAGAAGAGTAGGGCATCAGCCCTTCTTTTTTAACACCTTAGTGCACTATAACTAAATATATTACCCTCTAGTATATTATCTCGTACATACCAACTCTTTAGCTACCCTGAATTCCCAACCTATCCAAAACCATTAAATTCCTTTTATTCAGTAAGTTATGTCGGAGTGATCCACTTTTCAGGCATTTCTTGGCTTTGGGTTGTAATTAAATTACAGTAAGCTCTGAAAGTGGAACAATCGCCATTTTAGGTGTCAGTATTTGTGTCACCGTACCTAAGTGGCTAAATATATGGTGTTTTTACGGCTAGTGACGTTGTGACTTGTATTTTGAACGGATGAGAATCCATGAATGTTCAGAAGCAGACAAATGATGATTTCATCGAAGAACAGAGTGAGACAATCCACAGCGGTAATGTTCAAAACCGATATCGCGAATGGCTTACCACCGCTTAGAGCAAGCTTCGTTGCCACATATGTGCTTTACAGAATAAGTATTTAAAAAGCTTACGAGGCGTAAGGTGTTGTGTAGAAGTCGATTAAGGAATGCGGCGCGTATCAATTTGAGAATGCTAAATTGATGTGTTTTCTATTGGGGAATGATAAGTCTAAGCGATAGAACTTGTTAGAAATAGTGTCGCTTTGAGCGCTGTAGTTGTCGTCGTGGTTACGTATGTAGAATCGAAACCTTGGCTCCTCTTGACCTTCATATTCTATATTGATGGTGACCGAATCGAACGTTGAGAGATCGAGCCCTTTATTTTGGGTCGATATAAAGAACTCAATTTCACAGAAGGGTAAGCTATAGGTTTGTTCAAAGTCACACTGTAACTCAATTCCATCTTCTGACTTATGTAATGAGCCTACGGTGCCACCATCGTGGTCTCTGTCCGTATTTACGCGTGTAGGCTATCTGTCAGGTGTGATGATGTAGTTCTTATCCATGAGCGTATTAAAAGAGATCAACGACACTAGCGTGATTGCTAGGCAAAAATACGCGCCCAGCGACAGATATATGCCTTAATAGCGTTGTTTTTGTTCGGTATTTATACGAAAGGTAACGTTTTTAAGGGGATAATAATTTAACTGTGTAAATATACAGTTGTTATTTGGGTTCTTTATTTTGTGTTCCATAGGACCAAGCTTTACCTGTACAGCTAGCTACAGTGTCACTTTACTTATTGATTACATGTGTCGATAAACATTATAAGCTTTCTAATCTCAGGCGGTAACACCATTGCGACTTCAAAGCAGGCATATCAGTTAGAGAAAACAAGTAAAGAAAAACTAAGCGCAATGGGTTTAAAGTAACTCTTAGGTTTATTACCAAAGCTACCTAAGTCCAATTGAACGTAATTTCAGGGCAAACCGTGATTATGGATCTCCCAAGTATCGGTGTTGTGTACCAGCAATAAGTGTAATGAATCTATGCAAACTGAACACAAAGTACTAACTCTAGAGAGAATCGTTAAGAAGGTTTGAAAAATCTGTGTGCGGGTCTACATAAGACACACGAACTTTATTAGTTGATGGATTTAAACGAGAGCTAAGCATGTGCAGTTGATAAGAAACATTGGTCGCGTGTGTGAAATCTGGAATAGAAACAACAGCAATGCTTACAAGAATTGCACACAGCGCAGCGAACCGTTAGTGAAAACAGAGAAGTGGCATATAAGTTAAACCAGACGGACAAAGTTTCGCGTCAATTAGATTTTCTGAATGAAGATTGAATTGTGTAGACGCTGGCCGTACATATAATTATTAGATTTCAAATGCGATAAGTAAACTCTGAACGGCGCAAGAAGCGTGAGAGTCAGTTGGAACAAGGATTTTAAGGACAAAAGATGAGAATACTACCTTTAGAATTAACTACACGTATTATTAACTGCGTATTATGTACGTTATGTTAAATTGATTTTGATGTTTATAAGGCAGGTATCTTTGTGTGATGCCCTGCCTTTGTATTGTGCCGATATTCTCTAATTTATACTGTGTATTTAACCAAACTGGCTATTTACCATAAAATACCTAATAA